>NZ_AQXH01000018.1 GCF_000375465.1 Balneola vulgaris DSM 17893 | reverse complement strand
ATTAGAACTCTCTTTTCCGACCCAAATGAAATAGGTAGAAATAGATATAAAGAATATTCCTAAAACTAGATTTACCATTGGCAACATAACGACCCCGCGTTTAAGCGGCGAGTCTGGTTATTAAAATTAAAGACCCGAAGCGCGTTCGAGTCCGACTTAAAACGCTTGTTATAGGCGTACTGGTTTAACAAGCTTAGCTAGATAGGTGGAAAGATTGAAGAAAATTCTTTTTGGAAATAAAACAAGACCTAAAGCTATTATTGAAAATGATATTGGTACTTGTAAGAATCTTCTTCTAGGAATCGGGTCTGTTATTTCAACTCCATTAACAGTTAGTGATGAATCTTGATTTAAGACTGAAAACAAAAGGAGTATCGAAAATAAAAGGAGTGCGATACCAAAGTTTCTGAAATACTTTTTAGGCCTCCGTATTGCTCTTAAACCAGTTGTATTCATTTCCTAAGCCTATAACGACCCTGCGTTTAAGCGGCGAGCCGAGTTATTAAAATTATAGACTCACACTTCGTCCGAGTCCGCTTGAAACGCTTGTTATACAAACTGTTTGAGTGCTGATTCATATTCCATTTTTGAAAATGTAAAAGGACCAATTTCATTGTATTCAGCTAACAATTCTTCATCATAATTATTTTCGAAGCCAAAATCTTTCCATGTATATGTTTCGGCACTTTCTTCAATAGAAACGGTTATTGCTCCACATCCTAAATCACCGCATTCAGGACAAATATAAATTGGTATTCTTCCGGAATTAAGTTCAGAATTTTCTTTCAATAAAAGCTGGCTCACAGCCTCTTTATCAAACTCGGGCTTAAAACTTCCAATAATTCCTACAAGGTCTTGAGTAGGAAGTAACTCAAGCAAGCTTTTTTCATTGATACAAAATTCCTGGAAATCAACTGAAGTTTTATTCTGACTTCCTTTGCGGTGATTTATTTGAAAGGTTAGCCGATCCATTTTCGAGGTTTGTATAACGACCCTGCGTTTAAGCGGCGAGTCTGGAGTTTAAAATTAACGACCCGAACCACGTTCGAGTCCGCTTAAAACGCTTGTTATGTTGCTAA
>NZ_AQXH01000017.1 GCF_000375465.1 Balneola vulgaris DSM 17893 | reverse complement strand
TCAACGCTTCGTGCAACAACCCTTTTGCACATTCATAGCCAACTTAAGATCCTGAATCACGCATCACTTCGTTCTGCTGTTCAGGATGACGTCTTGATTGGTTGACTGGTTCCTCGGTAACAGAAAAGTGTTAATGCCCTGAAATACTTTATTTGATCCAAACATCTCCAGCGTTAGAATTGAGCAGGAGTTGCCTTCATTTTGCATAGCGTCAGAGAAGCAGAACATGCGCCGATTCCGACAGCTGTCGGGGTGGTGTAGCTCCCCTTTTGTCCTCACAAAAGGGGAAAAGAAAAAGAAGCTGGAGCTTCTAGAATGCATTCCCAACGAGGACGTTGGGAACGAGGTAAAGCCAAAAGTGTAGTCATTTCACTACCTCTAAGTACTGCTATCATTTGAGATCTTTCGAGATTGTAATCACCCTAGCCCTAATTAAACTAGTTGACAATACGGACGCAATAACGTACGTTATCTATTCCAGTCTGAACAAATCTCTATTCTATGAAAACATTAACAGCAACCCAAGCTCGAAAAGACATCTATAAATTACTAGATGAAGCGTCTGAAACACATCAGCCCATCCAGATTACGGGTAAGCGATCAAATGCGGTGCTTATTAGTGAAGAAGATTGGCGGTCTATTCAAGAAACTCTTCACTTATCCTCTATTCCTGGAATGCAGGAGTCGATTGTAGAGGGATTAAATACACCTTTAGAAGAAACCGAAGAAGACCTTGACTGGTGAGCAACTATAGACTCGTTTATACCAAACAAGCTCAAAAGGATGCTAAAAAAGCAGCATCTTCAGGATTGAAACCCAAAATTCAACATCTACTAGCGCTTATTGAAGAGGACCCATTTTCAGAATACCCACCTTATGAAAAGTTGGTAGGCAACTTAGAAGGAGCATATTCAAGAAGAATAAATATCCAGCATCGCTTAGTGTACCAAGTGTATGAACAGGAGAAAGTTGTCAAAATAATCAGAATGTGGACCCACTACGATTAATCAAAGTAGGCTAACTACTTTTATCCTTTTTCTAGTGCATAGAATAAAAATAGGATATCGGATATAATCTCAGAAGATCCCGATCCGACAACCAGAGAACGAGAGCAAATTCTTAGGCTTTTATCAACGCTTCGTGCAACAACCCTTTTGCACATTCATAGCCAACTTAAGATCCTGAATCACGCATCACTTCGTTCTGCTGTTCA
>NZ_AQXH01000016.1 GCF_000375465.1 Balneola vulgaris DSM 17893 | reverse complement strand
CTTCTTCATAATCTTTCGCCTCAACCCAAATGGTGGTAAAGAAACCACACTTTTTTTCCTTATCAACAAAATCGAGTAAGAAGTTTTCACCTCTAGGCATGACCTGATATTTATTCATAGATCAAGGTTGTATAACGACCCGGCGTTTAAGCGGTACGTTACAATGTAAGATTTTAGTTAAAGGCTATAAACGAGCATGCGCTGAACTTGATTCAGTGTCCGCTTGAAACGCTTGTTATAGCGCGAACATGATTTAGAATACAACTTTGATACCTGCATTTCTTAGTTCAAATGAACTATCAGTTTTCTCGATTTGATCAAAGCTAATATTATATTCGTTATCAGTGACCAAAAAAGTATCATTTCTAATTAAAGTGAAATTATTAATATCAAAAGTAAACTCTTCGTCCCAACCGTTTTCACGTAAAACTTGAAGACTTTCATTATTTCCATCAATGGATTTTTGAATTAAGGAATCTCTTTTCGAGTATAGTTTTGACAAAGAATCTGGAATGCTAAATAATTGAAAAATGATGTTTTTTTGGTCACCTTTTTCAAATTGATGAAAAGCACCATATTTCTTGAAATCATTTGTGAATGAAACAATATTTTTAACTTCTACTTTCTTTTCACAAGAAATGAGACTGCATGTAAATATGACTAAAAAAAGCTTTTTCATTCTTAGCGCTATAACGACCCGGCGTTTAAGCGGCGAGTCTGGGGTTAATTATTAAAGTTTCGAACCCTAACCGAGTCCGCTTGAAACGCTTGTTATATGGCTGTTTTGTTTTGAGTTAATCTTGACAGTAGAAAAAGTAATAAAAGTTGAACTAAACCAAAGCCCCAATACATAAACCATCTGGCAAAAATGTAAAGTGTTTCGAAACCATCAACGGCTTGACCTTTGGTAGCTTCATGAAATTTATAAGCTTCAATTTCTGCAGACACGTAAGGAAAAAGGAAGAAGAACAAAATGAACCACGGTATTAACACTTGCCATTTCAATTTGAACTTTGGCTTTTTAAAAAACAGAAAAAAATTAACAGCGATGACTATGCAGAAAACATAAATATCAAAAGCTCTGTAAAAGGCATCTACTTGTTCCATGCTGGTAAGCCATATAACGACCCTGCGTTTAAGCGGCGAGTCTGGAGTTTAAAATTAACGACCCGAACCACGTTCGAGTCCGCTTAAAACGCTTGTTATGTTGCTAA
>NZ_AQXH01000015.1 GCF_000375465.1 Balneola vulgaris DSM 17893 | reverse complement strand
TCAAATGAACGCACTACCCAAAGCTAGTTCAAGGTTTGAGACCCTTCGCAACTGATAAAGTGGCCTTTGTAGTATTCATCAGCTCAGGGTGACAGTATTTTTTTTGTAACCATCTCTACCAACTGATAGACAGGATCTTTCTTAGGCCACTGAACCACAATCCCTTCCCCTTTTGTGTGGACAAAAGGGGAGCAAAAGCCACCGGCAGGAATTGTACTTAAGCTTGTGGGCAATAAAATTAATTCGTTACTTCGATAAAAACACAATTCTGCGCATTTGAGATAGTTGGCGGAGAATCATAACAAGGAGTCAATTTGCAGGTTGGGATTTTAGGTGGTGGAGTTGGAGGTTTAAGTACAGCGATTGCATTAAAACAAGCTGGTTTTGAGGTTTCTATCTATGAAAGACACTCAAAGCCTATAGAAATAGGAGCAGGTATTGTTTGTTGGCCAAACGCTTCTTTTGTACTAGAACAGCTTGGGGTGTTAGAGCAAGTGGCAAAGGTGTCAGGTTCATTAACCTATATGAATCGATTTTCTAATGATGGAGAACCTATTGGTTCACTAAATATAAATGAGCTTAATCGACTAATGAGATACCCAAGTTATTCCATTATTCGGAAAGACCTGATGAGTATTTTTATTCAAAGAGCCACTGAATTAGATATCAAGATACATTACGGTTTTGAAGTTGTTGATTTAACAAACAACACCTCCGAAACTATAGCTCATTTTAGCAATGGCGAAAAGCTTCAACCAGATATTATAATTGGAGCTGAAGGGCGTATGAAATCAATAACTAGAAAATTTGTCAATGGCAGTAACCAGCCCGTCTATCAAGGATTTATAAATTGGGTAGGTGTATATGAGTCCCGTTCTGCTGTTTTTTCAGAGCTTTCTGTATCTGACTATTGGGGTATTGGCGAGCGTTTCGGAATAGTTCCAGTGACTAATAACAAAGCTTATTGGGCTGGTGGAATTGTCTCTGAGACAATGGATGAAAAGCTCCCTAATCATTATAAATCAGAGCTACATGCGATATTTAAAGATTGGCCTGATCTGATTAATAATATCATCAAAGAAACCCCGCAGTCTCGGATCAATAAAATATATGTCCACGATCACGACCCTATTGATGTGTGGTGCAAAAGTAATGTCATTTTATTGGGTGATGCTGCACATGCTGCTTTACCTACATCGGGGCAAGGCGCTTGTCAGGCTCTAGAAGACGCATGGCATTTAACAAAATGCTTAAAAGAAAATATCGATGATATACCCAAGGCGTTTACACAGTTTACTGCATTGAGAAAATCAAAAACATCAGGGATGATACAAGGTGGCCGGCAATTGGCATCATCTATTTTTAATCAGGATGTAGAATATTGCAAAAATAGAAATCTAGCTAGCAAGAATACCAATTATCATGATACTGTTGTAGGTATGGCAAAAGGTTGGTCTAGTGGGTTACCGATTAGTGGGTAGTTGTTTGATCTCGTGCTCAACGTCATCCATCTTTAGATATCTTCCTCTGGTCGAAGTGACAAAGATAGAGATTCCAGCCTCTTTGTCACTTCGAGTGTATACGAGAAGTCTAGAGATCGAAAACAACGCTGCTATTTAACTTATATACCCAACCAACAAAGCTGTCATCCTGAGTAGGAAAGGCTGTGATGAGGCTGAAGGGTGCTAACACGAAGGATCTCAAATGAACGCACTACCCAAAGCTAGTTCAAG
>NZ_AQXH01000014.1 GCF_000375465.1 Balneola vulgaris DSM 17893 | reverse complement strand
TCAACCTTGTATTTCCTACTCAGGATGACAGCTTTTTATTTGGTTGGATACTTAAGTTAAATAGCAGCGTTGTTAACGATCTATAGACTTCTCGTTTTCACTCGAAGTGACAAAACAGGTGGTTTCTATTTCTTTGTCATATTGACCGAAGGGAGATATATAAAGATAGACTCAACTGTTTTGTTTGAACTACAAGCCTCCAAGCATCCCCGGCGTTGGAATTGAGCAGGGTTCGCCTTCATTTTGCATAGCGACAGAGAAGCAGAACATGCGCCGAGTCCGACCACTGTCGGAAGAGGAATTGCATGTTGTGCCTGGCGCGGCTAAGGAAGGCCCGTATCAATTCCTGCCGGTGGCTTTTTGCTCCCCTTTTCTCCACACAAAAGGGGAAGAGAAAGTGAATGTGGCTCAGAAGCCTAAGAAAGATCCTGAATCACGCTGCACTTCGCTCCGCTGTTCAGGATGACGTCGTTGTTGGGGAAGTGGGTAAGTGAATGAAATTACCTTGCTATTAGCGAAGCTGGTGCTTCTAGAATGCGTTCCCAACGGGGACATTGGGAACGAGGTACGAAGGGTCTCAAACCCTGAACTAGCTTTGGGTAGTTCGTTCACTTGAGATCCTTCGTGTTAGCACCCTTCAGCCTTATCACAGCCTTTCCTACTCAGGATGACAGCTTTTTATTTGGTTGGATACTTAAGCTAAATAGCAGCGTTGTTAACGATCTTTAGACTTCTCGTATTCACTCGAAGTGACTAAACAGGTGGTTTCTATTTCTTTGTCATATCGACCGCAGGAAGATATCTAAAGATTCATGTTAATGCTCTGATCTACCTAAACGCCTCCAATCAATCCAGCAGTTGTGCAACCATCATCATGCAAAGCGATCGGCAAGGCGATTGATGAGATATCCCGATTCGTTCAACGCTTGAGTCGCAAACTTCCCAAAGAAGTCCGTAACCCCTTCAAACTCACGAATGAAGCCTTCTCTATCGTTATGCTTTACCAACTCCGCTAATTTTTGATGATGCTCAAAGAACTTCATGAGCAGTTCTCTGCGCTCCTCATCCGCAAATACGATATCGGCATACAGCTCTGCATCTTGTGCAAAGATTCGGCCGTTCATCATCATTTCAGCACGGTATATAGGACTCGAGTACTCCAGCATGTCATTCGGTTTCAAATCATACTCTTCCATAAATGAACCATGAAGTAGAGCTACGAAATGTCGAAGTCCTTGAACGAGGTGCATTACATGATCGTGCTTCTTTTCGTCTGCTTGAATAACACGCATACCCCACAGCTTACATTGATCGATAAACCAATTTGCCGCCTCTCCTTCTCTACCCGGACATACGACCATCAACTGTTTTGATAAGTTCTGAACACCTGGTCCATGCATAGGATGAAGGCCAATCACTGGCCCTTCATGGGCTTTCAACATCGCCTCTAAGGGCGATGATTTATTACTTGTGAAATCCGCTAATATGGTTTCCTTTTTTAGTCTACCACTCAATCTTTCTATAACCAGTTCAGTTATTTTTATTGGAACTGTGACAACCACCATGTCCAGTTTGGGAGCCATTTCTTCAAGCTCATACCAGTTACTTTTGTCGATCGAATATGCAACGTGACCCGTTTGCTCCGTGATGCGTTTATAGAGGCTTCCCATGCCCCCTTCACCGCCTATATATAGTATGTGTTTAGGGTCGGTGGTTGCAATCGGAAACTTAGACTGAGATTGTTTCGCACGGGATGAAGTCATGATCATACGAAGAAAATCTTCGGCCCATTCAGGGTCAATTCCTCGCTCCATGGCTAATTTCTTAAACGCCTCTGTTTTCTGCTCTTCACGCTCTGGTACAAAGACCGGCAACTGGTTCTCGACTTTGGTTTTTATGACTTCTTGAACCGTCTGTGCTCGTTCAGAGAGCAGGTCTAGGATTTGTTCGTCTATCTCATCTAAACGCTTTCGGGACTGGTTTAAAACGTCTTGGCTTTTGGACATGTTCGAGTGAATCTTTTTTGAGTGATTCGCCAAAATACATATTGCAGCATAAAGTATTGGATAAATAAACGGCTCTGTTTTTTGCTTCCATTATTAGCGAAGCTGGAGCTTCTAGAATGCGTTCCCAACGAGGACGTTGGGAACGAGGTCTATCGGTTGCGAAGAGTCTCAAACCATGAACTAACTTTGGGTAGTGCGTTCACTTGAGATCCTTCGTGTTAACACCCTTCAACCTCAACCTTGTATTTCCTACTCAGGA
>NZ_AQXH01000013.1 GCF_000375465.1 Balneola vulgaris DSM 17893 | reverse complement strand
TGACGCTCATCAAGTAATTATAAAAGGACAGATTCATGAAGATATTTATCACAATACTCGCAAGTTTAGCAATGATACTATTACTCTCGGTGTGGGCGGTTGCTCAGCCGGGATTACCAAGTGCACCCGCACAAGCCCCAATTGATGGTGGCCTCGGCTTACTAGCCGCAGCAGGTGGCGCGTATGCTTATAAAAAACTCAAAGGCAACAAAGCTTCTGAGTAGCTTTATAAGCTAACATATTAATTTTACTTAGTACTTAGGGTGAAAGTGGGAACTTTCGCCCTTTTTTGTGTGTATGTATAAAGTGTTGGAAATTCATACTTAAGAAAAAGTCAATGCTTCCGATAATTATTAAAGACTTTTAATAATTATTGAGAGGCAAACTGGATTCACTTTGAAAAGAGAGAGATGAATTCGATGCTACACTGGTAACGTAGCATTTCTAATTACTAACACTAACCAACTAAAGTTAAAGTTAAAGAGAGAGGTTCAGATGAAGAATTCGATACTATTAGCTAGTATTTGTTTTTTGCTAGCTAGCATTTCAGTAAACGCACAATCATCCGGTGATATCGCTTTCACAGGATTCAATTCAGACGGAGAAGACGATTTCTCCTTTGTTGTTCTTAAAACCCTTCCAAGTACAACTATATATTTCACAGACAACGAATGGTCAGGTTCTACTTTAGGATCTACAGAAGGGACCCTTGCTTGGGTAACCGGTGGTAGTATTACTGCAGGAACAGTAGTTACTGTAACCGATGCCAGTGATGGTGCGGGATCATTAGCTGTTTCAGCTGGAAGTATTACCGAAAGCGGTACTTTCGATTTAGACAATGCTGGTGATGTAATTTACGCATACATAGGAAGTGCAGGAACACCGAGTACTTTTTTAGCAGCTATAGCTAATAAGACATCAAATTTAAATTTAAGCGGTACAGGCCTTGTTGAAGGGGTGCATGCTATAGATATCTCCAATGGAAGTGGAGACCCAGATGCTGGTGAATACACAGGTATAATATCTGGAACGATTTCATTTCTGCTTACAACTATAAACGATATTGTTGGTTGGGTTACAAATGATGATGGGGAAGGATTATTACCTTTTCCGAATAGCAATCACACTATCAGTGGTGATCCATCTCAAGTGATTTACGGAAATGCAGGTTGGAGAATGTTATCCATGCCAATTACAGGCGGAATCGTGACCGATGTTTCTGATGACGCGCCCGTACAAGGTATTGCAGGCGGTGATGATCCTTCAGCGGATGCCAATTTTTATTACAACCCGGGTGCCGATACCGATGCAATTATTGGGTGGACAGAACCTGATAATGTAACCACTGCATGGGGTGATGGTCTTGGTTTTATCATGTATTTCTATGATAACACAACGAATGGAAGCTCTGAACTACCTTTAGCGATTGATGCATCAGGAAGTGAACCGAGTAGTACTGTTACGGTTGATTTAACTCATAAATACACCTTAATCGGTAATCCATTTCAGGCAGTTATTAAACAAGATGACGTGGAAGGAAATTTATTAGGTGGTATTTTTCAAGGTGGACTTGTGAGCCCTATAGCGGTTTGGAATGATAGTGCTGGAACATATTTAACCTATAACTTTGGCGAAGGAAATACGATTGACACTTGGCAAGGGTTTGTGGTAGAAAGAAACAGTATTGTTTTTCCATTAGCCTCTGAAGTAAATATCCCTACTTCAGCAAAAGTGTCGGATACTACAGCGGATATTTCATCATTTAATAAGATGGTGAACAATTACCGTTCTATCTCTCTAGCACTTCGTGGAGAAGGGTATTCAGACTTATCGAACAAAATCTATTTTAGCAATGTCGCAAATGAAGGCTATGATAGTTTTGATGGTTCGAAGATTCAGCCACTAAACGGTGCTCCATACTTAGCATTCACACTTAACCACGAAGGTGAAGATCAGTTTCTAGTTCAAGATGCAAGATCAATGAACCCACAAGGTTTGCAAGTGTACCACTTAGATGTGAACGATCAAGGTCAATCGGGTGAGTTCACTATTAGCTGGGAAAAGTGGAAAAATATTCCAAGTGAGTGGTCATTTACCATTACAGATAATGTTACTGGTGAAGAAGTAGATATGAGATCGTTAGATTCATATACTTTTAATCTATCAGCTAAACAAAAGTTAGCTGCACCTTCGGCATTAGCACCACCACAGATGAAAGCCAAAGGCAGTGGAAGTCAGCCTCGCTTTACCATTACGATGGACCCTGGTACTTCTGTAAGCAACGAACGTGAAGACACTCCTGATTCCTTTGTGCTTCAGCAAAACTATCCAAACCCGTTCAACCCAAGTACAACCATTCGCTACAGTGTAGCCGAAGCTGGTCCTGTACAGTTAACGGTATACAATGTGATGGGGCAAAAAGTAGCCCAGCTCATTAATGAGACGAAAACAGCCGGCAGCTACCAAGTAACATG
>NZ_AQXH01000012.1 GCF_000375465.1 Balneola vulgaris DSM 17893 | reverse complement strand
TCACCAATGATTTATTTAGAAAAAATTCGTCAATTAGAATCAGGAGAAAAGTTACAAGAAAATGGTGGTAGAACCTTTTTTATTGAAACTGACGATAAAGAAGTTAAGTACTTCATAGAAAAACGTTGGTGGCAATTTTGGAAATAAATCGGTTGTATAACAAGCGTTTCAAGCGGACACTGAATCAAGTTCAGCGCATGCTCGTTTATAGCCTTTAACTAAAATCTTACATTGTAACGTGCCGCTTAAACGCCGGGTCGTTATAGGGCTCAACTAATTCACAAAATTGAGACACATTCTAAAAATACTAAATACCAATTGGATTCACTTAATTGGCTTTTTAATTACAGCTTATTTAGGTGGTATTTTCTTCAAGCTTATTGGAGTAGAGTCAGAACAAAATTGGTCTGAAGTATTTTTCGATAATATTTTACTCATACCCTTTTCTATTTTAATCTATGGAATTCCATTTTTGATTGGATTTTATTCTATAATCATCATATTGGATTTTTTAAGCTTTTATTTCACGGGCATAAATACAACAAAAGTGATACTTATTGAATGGATATTAATTGTTACACCATTCTGGTATTGGGCTTTCAAATATGAATTTTGGATCTGGTTGCCTTTATCACTTTCACTACTGATTACTCAAGTTCTTAGAGTAAAATCGATAAATAGATTTCGTGAAATAAAACCAAAGGTCGCCCTATAACAAGCGTTTCAAGTCGGACGCAGGTAGGGTTCGCTGGAAAGCATGTTGGCAATAAAAATATTCAGTTACTTCAACAAAAACCGTAAACCTGCGCCGCCCTGCCTGCCGGCAGGCAGGTTAAACGCCGGGTCGTTAGTGGTTTTCTATGGATAAACATTTAAATCTTGCAAATAGATTATATGAAGTGTTTCGAGGGAACATAACCTGTATTAACACTTGGGGCGTTTATCTATTCAACTCTGACTTCGATAATGAACCTGAATTAAGGAATAAGGTTGGAATTATTTGGATTTGTGCACTATTCGATACTTTAGAAGCAGATAATAAATTTATCCCTCAAATCATAAAGGAAGCTAAACAAGAAGGTTTTGAGTCTCTTGTTCACAATGGCATTCAGCTGCAAAATTTGTGCAAATTAACTGGTGAACTCTTAGACTCGTTTACAAAGCAATAATAAATTTTTATGATTGACCTGAGAAACCAATGGACACATGGCTATTTAGTAAATCGACATCGCAATCATGTTTCTGTAAAGTATTCTCAAGACGGTAAAATCAAATATGAAAAATTATCTAGCTCGAAATATTCAGAAATAACACGAGAGCTATTTGAAAACGGTAAACTTGATGAAACTATTCAGCCATTGATCAAAAGAGCTCTTGATCCAAGTCACAGATATTGGCAAGCTGTCGGTGAACTTCAAAAACATGATCAAGAAATGTATCGCATACTTAGAGATGGAGAAATCTTCAATATATCAGTTTAAACCACTAACAAGCGTTTCAAGTCGGACCTCGACAGTGGTCGGGACTTCGCTCTATTTTGCTTTTAACTAAAACCTAAATAGTAACGGGGCCGCTCCGCCAGTGGGCGGACAGGTTAAACGCGGGGTCGTTATAGTTCTCCTCTATCCTTCATTGGAAAAATATATTCAAATCTACATTCACTATTATTCTTATTTATAAGAATGATTTCAAAAATTAATTGATTTATTTTTAAACTCGCCTCTCTATATTTATCGTAATAACTTTCGAATTCAATACTTTTTTCCCATATCTGAATCTCATCAAACATTACTCCATTTTGTTTGAAGTCTTTGCTAGTAATTAGTCTGTCATTAATTATCGAAATATGATCGATAATTTTTGAGTTTAATGGATATAACGCATCATCGTTTTGACCTACTTTATACGATAGATTAACTGATAACTTCCAGTTTCCAATATCATAAGGTTCTTCACCATACAAAATATTGTTATTAATCATCCTTAACTTAAAATCAAATTTCTTAGGGTATGGGTTTTCTCTATGGTTCCAACCATATGATTGAACATAATTTTCCTCTATCCCAGGCCAATTACCGATTGTATATTCTACACCTTCTCTATTCCAGATTTCTATTTCAGGGTTATATTCAAAGCAAACATTTGAAACTACATTTCCTTCAATAATCGATGTATCCTCATTCTTGACTGTGCAAGTCAGGAAAAATAATGTTCCTAAAATGAGTAATTGGGTTTTCATAAATATTGTTTTTCTTTTTGAAGATAAAATTCTATTTAGGATTAATAACAGTAATAATAGTTTAATATAAATCTTGTACTAAAAAAACGTCAAACTATAGCAAGCGTTTCGCTTCGCGGTTTTTCGAATAAAGTCGGATCCGCCAGCTGGCGGACAATTTAAACGCTGGGTCGTTAACGATCTTAATCAATCATGAAGAAATACTTCTTACTTTTTCTATTTGTCTTTCTTTTTGTTGGTGCAACTAAAGCCTGTATTTGTGAAGAGCAAACACTTGAAGAACGAATTGACAAGTATCACTTCATTTTCATTGGTAACGTAATTTCTGTTGAAGAAATCTTCACTGACATAACATCAAGTTGGCCTGATCGTCATAGAATTGTTATAGAAATTGAAAAAAAGTTCAAAGGAAATCAGAGTGAAATAATTATAGTTGAATCTGAGCTTTCAAGTTGTGCTTCATCCTTTAAAAAAGGAAAGAAATATTTAGTATTTGCCGGCCACTCAATCACAAATGAAACTGAGGTAAATAAAAACTTTGTAGCAACAAATAACAAAGTAGAAACTAGTAAATGTGATGGAACTAGAGCCATAGAGTTTTCAAGCAAAGAAATCCAAGAACTTGAAAATCACTTTAAAAATTAAGTGCATCCAATCTTTTCACAAGCATATCCCTACCCTCTCTAATCCATGGTAACAATCTCGGGTTTTGTGCCGTAACGATTGCTGGATTTATTTTGAACTCAATATTTAACCATGCGATTTTTTGCCGTCACTGTCTTTTTTCTGTTGCTTCCCCTGTTAGCTGCTTCCCAAATAATCCAAAACAAATACGTATGTCCCCCTTGTCCCGTGCACGATACGTTGTCATTTGATCATGATGGCGTTTGCTCTGTTTGTGGAATGAACTTGATTGAAAAGAGGGACTCTACAGATATCAATATCATTGAAATCCATACTGGGTCAGGTAATTTTCTTATTGATGGAGGGCGCTCACATAAGGATAGAGTGATTACCGTATTCTATCATAAGCCCAAGGGTTTTAGCCCACAATCTCCCGTAATGATGGTCATACCCGGTGCAGGGCGAGGCGGAGACACTTACCGTGATGCCTGGATTGAAGCATCTGAAAAGCATGGGGTTTTAATTTTGTCTCCACAATATGCCGAAAGATACTATCCGGAGTTTTGGAGCTACAACCTCGGTGGAATGATTACGGAGGTAGAACTAAATGAAGAGCGTACCGCCATGATCAGTTATGAGTTAAACAACAATTCAGATGAATGGCTTTGGGCTGACTTTGACAGGATTTTCTCTGAAGTTAAAGAAGTTCTACAGTTAGAAACGGATTCCTATGATATGTTCGGGCATTCCGCGGGTGCACAGATTTTACATCGCATGACGCTTTTTAAACCAGATAATAATGCCCATAGAATATTGGTTTCGAATGCAGGTTGGTATACAGTCCCTTCCAACCATGATGCTTTCCCCTATGGGTTGAAGGGAGTGAGTGTTGCCGAGGATCAAATCGAATTGGCTTTCAAGGCTAAGCTTATAGTTTTTCTTGGTGACGAAGACAATGAACATGAAACGAGAGGCCACTTAGTCCGGTCACAGGAAACAGACAAGCAGGGACTTCACAGGCTAGCGCGAGGGAAGTACTTTTTCAATCAATCAAAAGCATATGCTAAAGAACAGGGATCCGATTTCAACTGGGAGTTAAAGATAATCCCGGACGTAGGTCATGATTATAAAAAAATGAGTAAAGCAGCAGCGGGTTATTTGTATGGTATTCAATGGTAAGGTGTGCTGAATTGCACGGTAGTATTTACCATCAACTATCTCTCCCAACCACATCGTCATGATGATCCACCTGGAATTGCACTTAAGCTTGTGAGCAATAAAAATATTCAGTTACTTCAACAAATTCCGAGAACCTTCGTTGCACATCTAGCTGGTGGTCATGTTAAACGCAGTGTCATAAGGGTAATTTAAATCAACTCTAAAAAATGATATTACTTCCCGAAAAGAAAATTTTAGAAATGGTTTCAAGTTTTCCAACGTCTCATAGCAAAAATGCTATTCTCAATTCAATAATCCATCTCCGGAAAGCAGATGATATCAGTTCCATTGATGAAAAGATGTCCTACTTCAGGATTATAACTTCAATGGAAGAAATTAGCACAGGTTTAATAATTGGACTTAGAATTAAAGGGTATAAAAAGGCTAAACATATAAATCCTTATAACCATACTGAGAAAGCAATGCTTTTTAACTATTTTGTTTTAGCATTCGAACATTTCTTTGATTTTATTTCTTCGTCTAGCCCAAGATTTTATGTCGAAAAATCGAATGAAAATTCAAGTGATAAACTCTATTTGGTATTAAAAAATCCTGATACTGGTATTCAATATCAGCCTATTTTACCTTTAGATTTCTATTGCGGCAGAAAGAACTCTCCTGGCAATCTCAATGATACATTGAAGAAGTATCGCGGCAATAAGATTATTGAGAAAGTTGTAAATGCATCTGAAAGAATCGCAGCTGAAAGAAATTTCATTTTATATGCTTATCAACAAGGAATTGCTAATTTTGATATTGATTTTAAAAAGTTGATCGAGATCACTAAATATAAATTACTTCTACTTGTCTCTATTTGGATACTAATCATGCAAAATGATAGACAGTTATTTGTTCAGCAAGTTTTAGATTCTCTTCAGGAAGTACTACCAAATATTAAATCCGATAATCAGATTGAAGAACTAATTGAGCAAAACTTGATTTCTGGTGACAGAAAAATTGATATCTTATATACAAAATTACCCTAACAAGTGTTGCTCTCGTTCCCAACGTCCCCGCTGGGAACGCATTATAAAAGCTCTAGCTTCGCTAATAGCGAGATAAATTCATTCATTTACCCATCTCCCTACCAACGCCGTCTCCTGTGCAGCGGTCCGCCAGCTGGCGGACAGGATCTTAAGTTGGCTATGAATGTGTGAAAGGAGACCTTTGGAGCGAAGAGAAGGAAAAAATGATATCTATATTTGCCTTAAAGTGATGACACTTTTGGCTTGATCTCCCGTTCTGCAACGGGACAGGCGCCAGTGTCAAAAAGTCAATAAGATTCCAAACTCCTCCCATCGGATACTGAATTCAGCGTTGATATAAATGGATCCCGATGGTTCGTCAGACAGGGAATCTTAGGATATTCTTCACTTTGCTAGTCATGATGGAACAGTTTGGTTATCTCTGCTCAATTCCAACGCCGGAGATTGTTGGAGGGGTTTAGGTATTTCAGGGCGTTAAATACCATCATTAGATATCTCCCTTCGGTCGATATGACAAAGAAATAGAAACCACCCGTTTTGTCACTTCGAGTGCATACGAGAAGTCTAACGATCGAAAACAACGCATCTATTTTATTCATTTGCTCAAAAAACAAACAACACCGTCATCCTAAGCGGAGCGAAGGATCTTAGGGGATAGGGGTTTGGGAATTTTATCCGCTGACGTGATTTATACCAAGGGTCATGGGAATGTTGTTTACGGCACTTGGCAGATTGTTAACCTCGTTCTATTATCCCGCATGATCCTTCTCCACCTGTCGGCGGATCAGGATGACCCATTAATTTAAAGCTGATTCATAGTATAAATATTGTCGCTCCTAGTGAGCCACAATCACTTCCCCTTTTGTGTGGACAAAAGGGGAGCAAAAGCCACCGGCAGGAATTTATTCGGGCCTTCCTTAGCCGCGCCAGGCACAACATGCAATTCCTCTTCCGACAGTGGTCGGAATCGGCGCATGTTCTGCTTCTCTGTCGCTGTGCAAAATGAAGGCAACTCCTGCTCAATTCCAACGCCGGAAATGGTTGGAGGGGTTTAGGTATTTCAGGGCGTTAAATACCATCATTAGATATCTCCCTCCGGTCGATATGACAAAGATTGAGATACTGCCACCCTTGTCACTTCGAGTGCATACGAGAAGTCTAGAGATCGATAACAACGTATCTATTTAACTTATATATCTAACCAAACAAAAAAGCTGTCATCCTGAGTAGGAAAGGCTGTGATGAGGCTGAAGAGTGCTAACACGAAGGATCTCAAGTGAACGCACTACCCAAAGCTAGTTCAAGGTTTGAGACCCTTCGCAACCGATTAAGTGGCCTTAGTAGTACTCATCGGCTCAGGGTGACAGCTTTTTTTGTAAGGTTGGGCCTTCAAATGAGTCATAAAACTATGGCGAACATTTATTATGTATATATACTAAGCAATTATTCAAAAATGCTTTACATCGGTGTCACTAACGATTTAGAGCGTCGTGTCTATGAACATAAAAACAAATTAATCGAGGGTTATTCAAAACGGTATAATCTTTTCCAATTGGTTTACTATGAATCTACTCATGATATTGGTAGAGCAATAGAAAGAGAAAAACAACTAAAAGGCTGGACAAGAGCTAAAAAAGTGAATTTAATATATAAATCGAATCCTTACTGGAATGACTTAGCAGCTGAATGGTATTAAAAGCTGTCATCCTGAGTAGGAAAGGCTGTAATGAGGCTGAAGAATGCTAACACGAAGGATCTCAAGTGAACGAACTACCCAAAGCTAGATCAGGGTTTGAGACCCTTCGCAACCGATTGTCCTCGTTCCCAACGTCCCCGTTGGGAACGCATTCTTGAAGCTCCAGCTTCGCTAATAGCGAGGTAATTTCATTCACTTTCCCAACACCCATCTATAAATATCCCCCACCGGGCTATATGACAAAGGCAGGGAACAAGGGATTCACTCCACCAACCGGATTAAACGCTACGTGCTACTTTCCACACTGCAATACTACCGCCAATGATAAAACAGACACCTGCGATCCAATCACCGAAAAAGATTTCACCCATACCATATAGGAAGAATAAAATGCTCATTAATGAGATTACCACATTAATTAAGGCAGGTTTTAAACTATCATGCGAGATGATACCATTCGAAAAAGGTTTCCATCCTTTACCCATAGGACGAACTTGAGCAAAAAAGGCCGTCAACGTCTCATCACTTTCGGGTTTAGTCACAAAGGTAGCGATGAGCCAAGCAATTGTGGAAATAGAGGTCGTGAAGATCATTCCATTTTCGAAGCCAAATTCAAAATACTTGGCAATGAGGGCCCCTATAAAAGCCACAATCATAGCCGTGATTTCACTCCATGCATTGATTCTCCACCAGAACCAACGCAATAGCATCACCCCGCCAATACCTGCACTTAATGAGAGAATAAACTCCCATCCACCTTTCACAGAATCGAAGTAGTACGATACAACAATGGCAATTCCTGCCATAGCAATAGTGGCAAGTCTTGAGATAAACACATAGTGCTTCTGAGCTTTTTCTCTGGATTCAAATTCTTCTTCTTTTTTGATGAATCGCGCATAGAAATCATTGATTACGTAGCTCGTTCCCCAGTTTAGTTGAGTAGATATAGTAGAGACAAATGCGGATAAAAATGCTACGCATAACAGTCCGAACCAGCCAACGGGAAGCACTTCAGCCATCATCATTGGGTAGCCGGCTTCTTTGTCGGTTAGCTCTGGGAATACCACTAACGAGACGAGAGCTACTAAAATCCACGGCCATGGACGAATGGCATAGTTCGCAATATTAAACAGTAAAGTACCGCCAACAGCGTTGCGTTCGTCTTTAGCTGAGAACATACGCTGTGCGATGTAGCCACCACCTCCAGGTTCCGCACCGGGATACCATGCCGCCCACCAAGCCATCCCCACCCATATTAACGCAGTTGTCAACATTATTTTAGGGTTGGTAAATGGGTTTAAGCTTAGAATATCAAAATCTGAAATAGCCGTGAGCTGTGTTTGTAAGGCATCTAAGCCACCTACATGATCAACGGCGAAAAAGGCAAGGGCGATGGAGCCTATCATGGCAATGAAAAACTGAATAAAATCGGTTACAACCACTCCCCATAGTCCCGATATAGCAATATAGATGGCCGTCATTGCATACAAAATCAAAATAATCTGCCATTGATCGGCGCCAGTAATAACAGACATCACTTTGGCCATTCCTACCGTAACCCAACCCATAATCACACAGTTGAATGGAAAGGCGAAGTAAAGCGCTCTAAATCCTCTTAAAAAACTAGCAGGTTTGCCGCCATAGCGAAGCTCAATAAATTCACAATCGGTGAGTACATCCGCTCGCTTCCAGAGTTTAGCGTAAATAAAAACCGTGATAACCCCCGATATCATCCAGCTCCACCAAAACCAGTTACCAGCAACCCCTTGTGAGGCTACTAATCCGGTAATGGCTAATGGGGTATCGGCGGCAAAAGTAGTAGCTACCATAGAAACCCCTACTAACCACCATGGCAGGTCTTTGCCACCAGCAAAGTAATCGTCGAGCGACTGCTGCCCTCGTTTTTTGGCAATCCAAGCCACTACAATTAAAAGTACTACGTACCCTGCAATTACTACATAATCCAGATTTTCAAAAGGCATTCTATACTCAGTAAGGCATTATTAATTTCGTAACCAGTCGAGTATACTGAATTATTTGGATTGAGGAAGCCTAAGTTCTAGCCACTTAATTTGAAGTTTCTTCTACGTGTAAAGGGGGTTTTTCCTCTTGGTTTGAATCGCTTTGCATGGCATCTATACTATGGATTGCCCATGGCATAGCTTCTAAACGTTCTTTTTGGATTTGATTTCCAGTTACAACACAAATCCCATAATTACCAGCAGCCATGCGGTCTAGAGCAACTGTGATTTTCTCTAGCTTTGCTTTCTGTTTTTCGATAAGAGTGTATTTGGTTTCTCGTTGTTCTTCATTAGACCCCAAATTTCCCTGATGGTGGGCTGAAGAGGATGTGTTGTCGCTCAAATTGCTTTCCAGATCCTCCAAAGATTGCTCTAACTCTTGAATCTGTTCATCGGCCTTTTTCTGTTCGTCGAGTAAGGCTGATTTAAAGTGTTCAAGTTCTTCAGAGGTAAAAGGACTGTTATTGACGGGTGCTTTTTGATCTGACATGTTAATCTCCTGATTAAATTGCGTTTATACGTTTAACAGAAGTACGACTTACATCATTTCAATAATCAATTTGGCCAATTAAAGTGGTGGATTCCACAAAAGGCAACTGCTGTACTTTATCCATGAGTTCAAACTCATTACCGGCTTCTGCTTTCAAGGTAACCGTACGTGGATTGTTACGATAGATCACATAAGCGAGATCATCAAATGCCCGTAGAAACTTACGAAGCTTTGATTGGTTGATCGAATAGTCGAATTCAATAAATATTGAAGCAACATGATTTGAATCAATACTCCTGATGTTGTCTTGTTGCTCTTTAATTAAAGCCTCAAGGTTGCTAATTGTTTCGAAATACTCACTCACCCCATTTTTAGTCTTGGGCATGTACACCGTTGCACTTGGATGAGCATGAAGAGTACGAAGCGTAGAATCGGAGGGGTTATTCACTAAACGGATGACCAACGGCTCGATGTCTAATTCAAGGATTTGAATATCGAGCTCAGCGAAAGCTTTTGCAGTAAAATCCGGGCTCACGGTATCAGCTAAATACGCCACAAACTTACCTTCCACAAAACGAATACCTTTATTCTGAAGATCTTCTAAAGCACTGTCGTCGATAACCTGAGCTTGGGATGAGATGCTCAGGAATAATAATGGTAGGAGTAGAACGAATATTCTCATGACCTTTTGATTGAATTTCATTCGAAGGAGTTCGGAAATGAATGTATGTAATAAAGCTTAGTAAACCGTATTTTCAAAGTCTGAATTTAAAAAGAATAGACTATGTCAGCTACGGCCTCAGCCGATTCACCCATTGTAAAAGAAGCAAAGCGAAGAAGAACCTTTGCCATTATTTCTCACCCCGATGCGGGTAAAACTACTCTTACTGAGAAGCTATTGCTTTATGGTGGAGCGATTCACGAAGCAGGTTCTGTTCGTGCACGTAAAGCATCCCATCATGCGGCATCCGATTGGATGGCAATTGAGAAGGAAAGAGGGATTTCTGTTACTTCATCAGTAATGCGATTTGAGAAGGATGGGATCAAGTATAACCTACTGGATACACCGGGTCACAAAGATTTCTCTGAAGATACCCTACGTACTCTAGTTGCGGCTGATAGTGGGTTGATGGTTATTGATGTGGCGAAAGGGGTTGAGGAACAAACCGAGAAGCTATTCGAAGTATGTAAGCTTCGAGAAGTGCCTGTAATCACCTTTGTAAATAAGTGCGATCGCCCCGGTATGGATCCACTGGAAGTGTTGAGTAATATTGAAGCCAAGCTGGGTATCGAAGCCGTTCCGGCAAGCTGGCCACTAGGGTATGGGCAGAAATTCCAAGGGATATATGATGTAATTGGTGGCAAAGTTCATGTGTATGAGAAGGCTGATCACGGGGCTAAAAAAGCCATCACCGAAACAATGGATGTTGAAGAAGCTCTAGCTCAGAGCAACCTTTCAGAAACGGAGAAAGAAGCCTTTCGTGAAGAGGTGATGTTGATCGAGGATATGTATCCAAACATGGATAAGGACTTGTACAACAGTGGTAAAGTGACGCCTGTATTCTTTGGTTCGGCGTTGAATAACTTTGGGCTGGATGTGTTTTTGACGTACTTCCATCAACTGGCACCGTCTCCACAAGGGTATGAACACTCAGAAGGTGGAACTCGCGATGTTGGGGATGCATTTTCGGGCTTTATCTTCAAAATGCAGGCAAATATGAATCCGGGCCATCGCGACTGCGCGGCTTTCATTCGTATTGCTTCTGGTAAATTCCAGCGTGGCCAAAATGTCGTGATTGCGAATAGTGGCAAGAAAATTAAACTAGCAACGCCACATACATTAATGGGTGATGACAGGCAGTTACTAGAAGAGGCTTTTCCCGGCGATATAGTATCGATCTTCAATCCCGGTGATTTTAGAATCGGAAGTACAATCTTTGAAAAGAAGAAAGTGCGATTCGATGTAATCCCGCTTTTTACTCCCGAACATTTTCAAAAAGTGGCAACCAAAGACCCTTTCAAGAGAAAGCAGCTACGGGAAGGCTTAAAGCAGTTATCTGAGGAAGGGGTAGTTCACGTATTTGAGGTGCCAAACGGCGTAGGTAATGAATTGCTACTTGGTACGGTGGGTGTGCTACAGTTTGAAGTAGTTGAACATCGTATGAAAGAAGAATACAGTGTGGAGCTTGTGAAAACACCCGTGGCCTATTACTGTGCGCGTTGGTTGCCAAACGACAATGATGAGGTTATTGAAAAACTCAATGCGAGCTATTCAACGCATGTTACACAAGACTTAGAGGGCAACCCGATTGTGCTACTCGATTCTATGTATGCATTAAACCAAGCGGAAGAAAAAGTTGGGGCTGAAAACTTATTCAAGTTTAAGCAAGGGTAATTAATTCTTTTGCATTCTCATGGTACAAACCCCAGAGGTTTTACCAAGCAACTAGTCAAACAACCAAGGTCGTCATCCTTTTAGATGTTAGGTATTTTCACCTCGTTCCCAACGTCCTTGTTGGGAACGTATTCTAGAAGCTCCAGCTTCGCTTAAAGGGATATAAATTCACTAGTTTACCCATCTCCCCAACCAACGCCGTCATCCTGAACAGCGGAACGCAGTGCAGCGTGATTCAGGATCTTAAGATGGCTATGGTTGTGCGTAAGGGTTGTTGCACGAAGCGTTGCTTTAGATTCTTGCAGTGCAAAGAGCTTCCCCCTACAGATCCTGAATCAAGTTCAGGATGACCCATTAATTATAAGCTGAATCTTGTAATAAACTTTGTCACTTCGAGTGTATACGAGAAGTCTAGAGATCGAAAACAAAGCTGCTATTTAACTTATATATCCAACCAAAAAAGCTGTCAACGAATTACATGACATCTACAATCCTGAGTAGGAAAGACTGTGATGAGGCTGAAGGGTGCTAACACGAAGGATCTCAAATGAACGCACTACCCAAAGCTAGTTCAAGGTTTGAGACCCTTCGCAACTGATAAAGTGGCCTTTGTAGTATTCATCAGCTCAGGGTGACAGTATTTTTTTTGTAACCATCTCTACCAACTGATAGACAGGATCTTTCTTAGGCCACTGAACCACAATCCCTTCCCCTTTTGTGTGGACAAAAGGGGAGCAAAAGCCACCGGCAGGAATTGTACTTAAGCTT
>NZ_AQXH01000011.1 GCF_000375465.1 Balneola vulgaris DSM 17893 | reverse complement strand
TAAAATTAATTGGTCATCCTGATCCGCCAATAGGCGGTGAAGGATCTTGCGGGATAATAGCATGAGGTAAACAATCCACTTAATGCCGCGATCAATACTTCAAAAGTGGTCATCCTGAACTTGATTCAGGATCTGTAAGGGAATCCTTTTTGCGCTGCAAGAATCTAAAGCAACGCTTCATCCAACAAGCCTTTCACACAATCATAGCCATCTTAAGATCCTGAATCACGCTTCACTTCGCTCCGCTGTTCAGGATGACGTTGTTATTATATGGGTAGGTAAAATTGAGAGATAGTATCGTTGTTGGCGAAGCTGGAGCTTCTAGAATGCATTCCCAACGGGGACGTTGGGAACGAGAGCAAGACCAAGACCAAAAGCACTATTACGACTTATTACCCAATTCCACCTTGAATATGAAAGTTTTTAATGTACATTTCGTCCAATCTAAATAAGGGATAGCAACACAACCTCGTTTTCTTGCATTACGGAGTTCATTTGGGGATCTAAAATTACTTATACAAACTTACGTACTAACTACCTCTCCTCTTCTAAATCAGCGCTGTTATATAACATCACTGCATTTCCGCTTGCCATTCTTTGTTAATACGAACACACAAAAATCTATTATGAATACAACGATTCTATCTAGAAGTACACGACTATTCTCGTTTTTACTTCTACTTATGGGTCTAGTTTTGAGCACAGGTACCACCTTTGCACAATCGCTAGATTTAGACCTCATTGAGTCTATGAAACCACGGAATATTGGCCCAGCTAATATGAGTGGACGTATCACATCTATCGATGTAGTACGCACCGATCCCGATATTATTTACGCAGGTTCTGCCTCTGGTGGTCTCTGGAAATCTGAAAGTGGTGGCATCGACTGGGAACCCATTTTTGATGACAACCTCGCTCTTTCTATTGGTGCTGTTGCAGTATCACAGAAAAACCCAAGCATTGTTTGGGCGGGTACGGGTGAAGGAAACCCAAGAAACAGTTTAAACGGTGGCTATGGGGTATACCGTAGTTTAGACGCCGGTAAAACATGGGAGTTGATGGGCCTTGAAGAAACGCGCAACATCCACCGAATCATCATTCACCCAGACGATCCAAACACCGTATTTATCGGTGCGATTGGTTCACCTTGGGGCGACCATGAGCAACGTGGCGTTTATAAAACTACCGATGGTGGTGAGACTTGGGAGAAAATCCTATACGTCGACCAAATGACAGGTGTTGGTGATATGGTTATGGATCCATCTAACCCAAACAAGATCTTAGTGAACATGTGGCAACACCGTCGTGAGCCATGGTTCTTCAAATCAGGTGGACCAAGTTCAGGACTTTACATCACTATGGATGGTGGTAAAAACTGGACTAAGCAAACAGCAAAAGACAATGGACTTCCTAAAGGTGATTTAGGACGTATGGGACTTGCCTTCGCAACCAACGATCCATCTCGTGTTTATGCTATTATTGAAGCCAAAGACAATGCCCTTTATCGTTCTGAAGATGGCGGCATGAACTGGAAGATGATTAACGATAAATCTGAAATCGGTAATCGTCCATTCTACTATTTCGACATCTACGTAGATCCTAAAAATGAAAACCGTCTATACAGCATCTTCACCAATGTGAATGTAAGTGAAGACGGTGGTAACTCTTTCCGTGGACTCATTGGCCGTGGTTTAATTCACGTTGATCACCATGCCCTCTACATCCACCCAGATAACCCTGAGTACATGATCTTAGGAAACGACGGTGGTATGGCTATTACTCGTGATATGGGTAAGACTTGGCAATTCGTTGAGAACCTAGCTCTTGGGCAGTTCTATCACATCAATGTGGATAATGAAATCCCATACAATGTTTACGGTGGACTTCAAGATAATGGAACTTACACTGGTCCGGCTTACGCATGGGTTCGTGGTGGATTACGCAACGACTACTACTTCTCAGTTTCAGGTGGTGATGGCTTTGATGTAATGGCTGATCCAGATGATGCTCGTTATGGGTATTCAATGTCCCAAAAAGGGAACGTACTTCGCTACGACAAAGAAACAGGACGTACTAAAGGCATTAAGCCAATTCATCCTGATCCTGACATGGTACTTCGATTCAACTGGAACGCGGCTATTGCACAAGATCCATTTGATAACTCTACCATCTACTTTGGTAGTCAGTTTGTACACAAGAGTACTGATAAAGGCGATAGCTGGGAAGTGATCTCACCTGATTTAACCACCAACGACCCTGAAAAACAAAAGCAGCACCTTAGTGGTGGATTAACCATCGATGCTACGGGTGCTGAGAACTTTACATCATTACTCGCTATTGAACCAAGTGCCTTAGAACAAGGTGTACTTTGGGCGGGCTCTGATGATGGCCTCATCCATGTAACTCGAGATGGTGGTAACACTTGGACCAATGTATCTAAGAACCTCAAGGGTGTTCCAGAAGGAAGTTGGGTTGCTCAAATCAAAGCTTCACGTCATAACAAAGGCGAAGCGGTTGCTGTAATCAACAACTACCGCCGTTTTGATTTCAAACCATACCTAATGCATACTACCAACTATGGTAAATCTTGGAAATCACTTGCTGATGAAGACGATGTATTCGGTTATGCGCTTTCCTTTATTCAAGATCCTGTAGAGCCGAACTTGATGTTCTTCGGAACAGAGCATGGCCTCTACGTTAGTATTGATGGTGCTAAAACATGGACGAAATACACGAATGGTTATCCATCTGTGTCGACTATGGATATGGTAATCCAAGAGCGTGAAAAAGATCTCGTAATCGGTTCTTATGGTCGTGCTATTTGGGTATTAGATGACATTACTCCATTGCGCGTACTTGCAGCCAACGGGCAGGATAAAGTGAAGGAAAGCCCTGTTACTGTACTAGAGCCTACCGTCGCATACATGACTACCACTAGAGACGGTGACGGTCCTGCGAACCCTGGAAGTTCAACCTTTGCCGGTGAAAACCGCCCATCTGGTTCTGCAACCATCAAGTTCTTTGCTAAGAAGCCTGAAGCTCCAAAGAAAAAAGAAGGTGATGTTGCCAAAGGCGACGAACGACGTCCTAGAGGTCCACGCGCTTCTGCTGCTTCTAGTGGTGCTCAAGCCATCATCAAAATTTCTGATATGCAAGGGAATCATATTCGTGAGATCAAGCAACCAGTAAGAGATGGCCTCAATATGGTTCGTTGGAGATTCGACGAAGACGTTCCAGAAGGAACCGTACAACCTCCACTACCTCCAGGCGTACCTCAAGAATACGCTCGATTCTTCCGAGTTAACGGTGCACCTGCTCTACCGGGCACTTATAACGTTAGCGTGACCGTAGGTGATCAATCGGACGAAACACAATTGGTTGTGAAGCTCGACCCACGTGAGAACTTTACTATGAGCGACTTAATTGCTCGTCGTGATATGCTTCGTGATATCCTTGAGCTATCAAATGAAGTGAATGCGATGAACACCCGTGTTACGGATGATATTAAGCAGATCAACAAAGTGTTGGCTTCGCTTAAAGAACTCGACGGTGATGACGCAAAAGCGATGAAGAAGCGTTCTGAAGAAATCAAAAAAGAGCTCGAAGAAGTAGGCAAACTCATCGTAGATCGATCTCGTGGTCGAACAAGTGACCCTCATTTGACTCAGCCTCTTCAAAACCGTGTTACTGCATTAAGTAGATCGGTAAGTGGTTCATACGACCGCCCGGGCAAAACACAGATGATGCTCAAGAAGTTTGTGGACGACCGCTTAGTAGAAGTTAAGCGCGAAGTTGACGCTTGGTATGCTGCCAACTGGCAAGCGTATATGGATGAAGTTGAAGCCTTTGACTTCTCTCCAATCGAAACCGATAAGTAATACGCTTATCACATTTTACCCAAAGCCTTCTTTGATTTTCAAAGAAGGCTTTTTTTTGGTCTATGCTGAGCAGTTCCGCTGTTCAGGATGACAGCTTTTTTGGTTGGATATATAAGTTAAATAGCAGCTTTGTTTTCGATCTCTAGACTTCACGTATACACTCGAAGTGACAAAGTTTATTACAAGATTCAGCTTATAATTAATGTGTCATCCTGAACTTGATTCAGGATCTGTAGGGGGAATCCTTTTTGCGCTGCAAGAATCTAAAACAACGCTTCGTGCAACAACCCATATATACATTCATAGCCAACTTAAGATCCTGAATCACGCTTCACTTCGCTCCGCTGTTCAGGATGACGGCGTTGTTGTTGTGTTTGGTAAATACATGAAATTACATCGCTATTAGCGAAGCTGGAGCTTCTAGAAGGCGTTCCCAACGGGGACGTTGGGAACGAGGTCAAAAATGCTGTCACCCTGAGCCAAGGAATGTTACCAATGCCTCTTGGTCGGTTGCGAAGGGTCTCAAACCTTGAACTAGCTTTGGGTAGTTCGTTCACTTGAGATCCTTCGTGTTAGCACCCTTCAGCCTCATCACAGCCTTTCCTACTCAGGATGACAGCTTTTTTTCGACCGAAGGGAGATATCTAAAGATTGACTCAACTATTCTGATTGAACTACAAGCCTCCAAGCACTCCCGGCGTTGGAATTGAGCAGAGATAACCAAACTGTTCCATCATATTTAAAAAAGGGAAGAATAACCTAAGATTCCCTGTCTGACGAACCATCGGCATCCATTTATATCAACGCTGAAATAAGTATCCGATGGGAGGAGTTTGGAATCTTATTGACTTTTTGGGCACGGGCGCCTGTCCCGTTGCAGAACGGGAGGTCAAGCCAAAAGTGTCATCACTTTAAGGCAAATATAGATATCACTTATTCCTACGCTTCACTTCGCTCCGCTGTTCAGGATGACGTCTTGGTTGGGGGTTTGGGGGAATGGAATACGAAAAATGCTGTCACCCTGAGCCGAGGAATGTAACCAATGCCTCTTGGTCGGTTGCGAAGGGTCTCAACCCCTGAACTAGCTTTGGGTAGTGCGCTCACTTGAGATCCTTCGTGTTAGCACCCTTCAGCCTCACCACAGCCTTTCCTACTCAGGATGACAGCTTTTTTTTCGACCGAAGGGAGATATCTAAAGATTGATGTTTAATTCCTGATTTAATTTAAAGCCTCCAAGCGCTCCCGGCGTTGGAATTGAGCAGAGATAACCAAACTGTTCCATCATATCTCGCAATGGGAAGAATAACCTAAGATTCCCTGTCTGACGAACCATCGGCATGGTTACATATCAACGTTGAAATAAGTACCCGATGGGAGGAGTTTGGAATCTTATTGACTTTTTGGGCACTGGCGCCTGTCCCGTTGCAGAACGGGAGGTCAAGCCAAAAGTGTCATCACTTTAA
The DNA here is from genome assembly GCF_000375465.1 of Balneola vulgaris DSM 17893. Lineage (NCBI taxonomy): Bacteria > Pseudomonadati > Balneolota > Balneolia > Balneolales > Balneolaceae > Balneola > Balneola vulgaris. The sequence goes on along the minus strand of NZ_AQXH01000011.1, from coordinate 15,376 downwards.
GGCAAATATAGATGTCGTTAATTCCCTCTCTTTGTTCCGTAAGTCCCCTTTCACACATTCATAGCCAATTTAAGTTCCTGAATCACGCTGCACTTAGGACGACGGCGTTGTTAGTGCTTAGGTATTAGAGTTATAAAGGTTCATTGATAACAATTCATTAAAAAGGCATCACACCAAAACATCAATCCATTACCTATATTCCACCTAAGCCAAACCAAACCTAACCCACTGTCATGAAACAGCTCGTTAACACCGCCCATGGAAGTTATGATGTACTTGAACTCCAAGAAGTACCCGACCTCATACCCGATGGAAATGAACTCCTAATTCAGGTAAAAGCAGCGGGCTTGAACTTCGCCGACATCCTCGCACGCAAGGGTCAGTACCCGGATGCCCCCTCCAAACCATGTGTGATGGGCTATGAAGTTTCGGGCATAGTGATAGCCGCCGGTCCCAACGCCGACTCCTCTCGTATTGGGGAAGAAGTGCTGGCCATGTGCAAATTCAAAGGACAGGCAGAGCAAGTAGTAGTACCTCAAAATTTGGTTTACAAGAAACCAGAAAAACTGAGCTTTGAAGAAGCGGCCGCCTTACCCGTCACCTATTTGACGGCATGGATGTTACTTCATGTTATGGGCGGACTTAAAGCTGAGGAGTCCATTTTAATTCACAACGCTGGTGGAGGTGTTGGCTTAGCACAAATCGACATCGCAAATCACATAGGTGCAACAATCTATGGCACTGCAAGTGCTCGCAAACATGACTTTCTAAAAGAAAAAGGAGTGCATCACTGCATAGACTACCGAAACAACGATTGGCTTACCGAGCTAAAAAAACTCACCGATGATCGCGGGGTTGAACTCATAACTGATCCACTTGGTGGGAAAGAATGGAAACGAAGTTACCAAGCACTACGGTCGACGGGCAGGCTGGGAATGTTTGGTGTTTCTACCGCCAGTGATGGCGACAAAGGTGGACTCAAAGGCACGGTGAATCTACTCAAAGCGGTTGTTGGTATGCCCCTTTTTCACCCCCTATCTCTCATGAGTAATAACAAAGCCACCTTCGGGGTGAACCTCGGACATATGTGGCATGAAGCCGACAAAGCCAAACAATGGATGACGGATTTACTGAAAGGCGTTGAAGAAGGCTGGATTAAACCCCATGTCGACTGCAGCTTCCCACTCGCCCGCACCGCCGACGCCCACCGCTACCTCGAAGAACGAAAGAATATTGGGAAAGTGGTTTTGGTGAATTGAAAATATTCGTCAATACTGTGACACCACGGTGTCACTTTGCATGTATAAATTTTATCTATAGTTGTCGAATCCCAGTCGTTACTTGACTATATTATCAAAACTTAGAACATGTTTAAAAAGTAAAGTATTATAAATGGGCACACTTAGCTTCTCGGGTCACGAATCTTTTCAATGTCGTAACCTTTGGCTTAAAAAAGGTTATGAATTTACTATCGCAGACAAAAACTTTAATGACAATTTATCTGTCATTGAATTAGGTGTAGGGAAAAATATGGTTTCCTCCATTAAATACTGGATGAAAGCATTTGATTTACTAGATGATAATGGAAGCATCAAGCAACTAACAAGTATTATATTTGATGATACGGGAAAGGACCCTTACTTAGAAGATATTGGAACACTATGGCTACTTCATTACAATTTAGTTTCAGCTAATAAGGCATCTATCTATAATTTATTTTTCAATTATTTCAGGAAACAACGAATTGAGTTTTCGAAGTTACACTTGATTAATTATTTAATAACTGAGTGCAATCATCGTGAAGAAAAACATTCTGAAAATACTATTGAAACTGATGTTGGAGTACTTTTGAAAAACTATGTTCGTCCTAACTCCAAATTTAATTCTAAAGATATAGAAGACAGTTTTTCTTCCCTTTTAATTGAATTGGATCTCATTAAACCTATTATCGACCGCAAAGATTGGTATGAATGCAAAAATGAGTCAAGACCATCTTTACCTACAGAAATTGTACTTTATTCGATTCTCTCTAATCCTAAATATAAAAGCTCAAGTTCCATTTCTTTTAACCACTTATTGAATGATGAAAACAGTCCTGGATTAGTATTTGCATTGGATGCAGATAGTCTATTAATGCATGTAAAAGCAATTACAGAAAAATTCGAAGGTGTCGTTTACAAAGAAGATGCGGGGATTAGAGAATTGCAATTTAGTTCAAAACCTGAACTATCGGATGTAATAGAGGCATATTATGACTAATACAATTAAAACTACATTCTCACCTTCTATCAATATTCAAAGAGATTCAGATAAGAACTTTGAATATGTAGTCACACCAAATTCTATTGATATATACAAACAAATTGTTTCCAATTTTGAAACTGCTATTCACTCTTTTTCAATAATTGGGTCATATGGAACCGGAAAATCATCCTTTTTAGTTGCGTTCAAAAGAAACCTCAGGGGGGATCAAAATATCTTTGAACCTTTAAATGGAGAACTCACGAAGGCGGATGCTTTTGAGTTTGACATGTTAGTTGGACGTCATGAGTCCTTAGTTAAAGATATGGCGGTTCATTTTGGCTTAAGTGAAAATGCTTCCGATAAAGAAATACTCGCAGAGGTTAAGAAAAGAGAAGAGAAATATAAAAAAGATGGCGTATTCTGGTTTATAATTATTGATGAGTTCGGTAAATATCTAGAATATGCTGCAAAGAATAACCCAGAAACAGAGCTCTATTTTATTCAACAACTTTCCGAGTTTGCAAATGAAGAGAATAAGAATCTATTCATCATTAATACGTTACACCAAGCATTCGATTCATATGCATTTGGTTTAGATCAACAGCAAAGAAAGGAATGGGATAAAGTTAAGGGGCGTTTAAAAGAGCTTACCTTTAATGAACCTGTTGAACAGTTACTATTTATTGCTTCTGAGCACCTAAAGAATAACTCAAAGCCGGTATCTAAGAAAATCCTAAAAAGTTTAGTTACTACAATTTCAGAGGCTCAAGTATTCCCTTTGAAGAGTAGACTAGATGAAGAACTTGCTAAATCTCTATATCCATTAGACCCAATATCTGCATCTACTCTAACTCTTGCATTACAAACATATGGTCAAAATGAACGTTCATTATTTTCTTTTTTACACAGTGATGATGAACGCGGAATAAATAATTTTGATACTAATAACGGAAAATTATTTGGCGTTGGAGAAGTATATGATTACCTCATATATAATCACCATGCATTTCTAACTTCTAAATACAATCCACATTACATTCAGTGGAATGCACTAAAAAACGCTATTGAGAGAGTTGAAACAATCTCAACTTTTGATGACCGATCACATGACTATGTTATGGTCGTAAAGGTAATCGGTTTACTTAATATTTTTGCCGCATCCGGAGCAAAATTAGACCATTCTTTTTTACAAAATTACTTATCAATTGTCTCGAGCATTATAGGAGTGGACCAACTGCTCGATGATTTAGAAAAGAAAAAAATAATACGGTTCAGAAGTTTTAAGAATCAATATATACTTTTTGATGGAACCGACTACGATATAGAACTAGAGTTACAAAATGCTTCTCAAAAGGTAGAGCTCGTAAAAGATGTTGTTCCATATGTCAAACAACACTTTTCATTCCCATATATACCTGCTAAAGAAGCATTTTATAAAACTGGCACACCTCGTTTTTTTGAATTTATTATATCAGAAAAGCCCATAAACGAAAGAGTAGAACAACCCTTAGATGGTATTTTGAACTTAGTATTTGGGGCTACAGAAAAAAAAGTAAAACTACTTTCTAAAGAGAATTCAAATGCCGTTTTCTATGGGGTCTTTAAAAGTGTTGAAAAGATTCAACTTGAGATTTTTGAAATCCATAAAATTGATTACTTACTAGAACTAATAGAAAGTGACAAAGTAGCTGAAAAAGAATTAAGAGCTCTTCGAAACTCTCATATAACAAATCTAGATCAATTAATTTTAAACAGTATATACAGCTCTTCAAAAGAGATTAAGTGGATTTATAAAGGTAACGAGATTGAAATAGCAGACCAAAGATCTTTCAATAGTCAGTTGTCAAAAATTATTGAAGATGTATACAATAAAGCACCGACTTACAAAAATGAGTTGATTAATAAGAATAGAGTTAGTCCTGCAGTATATAGACCAAGAAAAGAACTGTTAAGAATGCTTTTGGATAATCGCTATGAACCTTATTTGGGTTTTGATCAAGATAGTTTTCCTGCAGAAAAAACAATTTATCTTTCCTTATTACATCACACAGGTTTACATGAAGAAAGAAATGGAATCTGGGACTATTATGCTCCACAAAAAGAGAGTGAGCTGTTTCCTCTTTGGCAAATTTGTGAAGAGTTTTTTGAAAGCACTAAGTCTGGTAGGAAATCATTAAGTGAATTAATTACTGAATTAAAAAACCCACCCATTGGATTAAAACATGGACTAATTGAAATCTGGATCCCAATTTATACCTTAATAAAGAGTAGTGATTGTGCGCTTTATCACGAAGGGGCATATGTTCCAGAATTGACTTATGATGTAATCAATCTAGTATTTAGAAACCCGAAACTCTTCGAAATAAAAGCTTTCGAGATTGATAACAAAAAAAGAGAATTATTTACGAAATATCGCACTTTCCAAAACCTACCTAATGAAGTTCAATTTTCAAACCAAGTTTTTGTTGAAACAATTAGACCGTTTTTACTCACTTATAATGATTTAAATGAATACGGTAGAAAAACTGATAAAATCTCTCCCGAAGCAAGAAGACTCCGAGATGCAATTAAAACTGCTACTGATCCTGAAAAAGCATTCTTTGAGTCTTTTCCTCAGGCATTAGGTTATAATAATCTAGATCAATTAAAGAGTAAGAAAGCCATTTCCGATTTTATAGATATTTTAGATTCGAAGATATCTGAAATAGAAAATTCATTTTCAGATTTAATAGATAGAATCGAGGCTCATTTATTACATGTACTAGAACTAAAATCAGGCTTGAGCTTCGAAGAATATGTCACATCTATTAAAAAAAGATTTGAGGATATTAAAGATTTTCGTCTCGCTGATTATCAAAAAAAACTTTTGAATCGACTACTCTCTAAATTAAATGATAGAGAAAAATGGATTAGTGCAATAGGACTTGCAGTTATTGATAAACCTATAGCAAAGCTCAAAGATGATGAAGAAGAGAAATTATTTTACAATCTCACAGAAAGGCTTGAAGAGTTAGATAGTTTAGTTGAAATAAGTAAAATAAAAGTTGATTCAGGTAGCGAGGAAGCGTTTCATATTGAACTTATCCCACTTGGTAGAACTCCCATAAAACAAAACCTTAAAATCTCTAAGAAAACTATTGTTGAAAATGAAAGTAAAGTTAAAGATATTCGTCAGCGTCTAACTGGCAACAAAAAGAAAGATTTAGCTATACTTTTCACATTGATTGAAGACATCGCGGGGAACAAATGAGTCATAAAGTTAGACATGTACTGGGAATAAGCGGAGGTAAAGATAGTGCTGCACTTGCATTATATATGCGAAATTATTTCCCTGAAATTGAGTTAGATTTGTATAGTTGCGATACTGGGCGAGAACTTGATGAAACCTATGAGCTCATCGATAATCTAGAGGCTTATCTTGGCATGGAAGTAAACAAACTTCACGCCATTGAAACTGATAAAATGACTAAGCCTAATTTTGAAGAAAATGAAGAACTTTCGCCTTTCGATTACTTACTTCAAGATTATGGAGGCTTTCTACCATCTACTTTCTCTCGCTGGTGTACTAAGGACTTAAAGTTGAAACCTTTCGAAGAATACATTGGTGATGATCCAACCATTTCTTATGTGGGGATTCGAGGTGATGAGCATCGGGAAGCTTATGTATCAACAAAAGAAAATGTTCAAACTATATTTCCATTTAAAAAAAACATCTGGTCTTTTGATGTATTAGACCTAGTATTGGACTATCACAACATCGGTCAGCTAAAAGACATCTATGAAAATAAAGTTAAACCTGAGAACTTAGATCGTATTTTAGTGGAGGTAGAACGCCCCATTTCTATTGAGCATAATTTTAATAAGAAAGTAGATGCATTACTAAACTTAGATGTTACTGCCTTTAATCGTGCTGTATTTCATTTTTTAAAGAAAACCGACTTCCCACTATCACAACTAGAAGAAGAAGAGTTTCCACTTCTAGATAAATCTCATCTACTTCCTAGTGAACAAATCATTGTTCGAGAACAAGTCTTTGAAATGTTAGAAGAATCTGTTGGTGTCCCAGAGTATTACAAAAAATTGGAATACGAAGTGGAAGGCAAGAAAGGTACTTATTCAAGAACCCGCTCGGGTTGCTTCTTCTGTTTTTATCAACAAAAGATTGAATGGATATGGTTGTACGAAAATAATCGTGAGAAATTTGAAGAAGCAAAAAAGTATGAAAAAGATGGATTCACTTGGATAGAAAATGAGTCCTTAGATCAATTAACTCAACCTGAACGGATTAAGGATATTAAACTAAAACATATAGAAAAAAAACAGTCTGCTAACAGCAAATCCTCTAAGACTCTTCTGAACAATTTACTCGGAGAAGAGGAGAAAGGAGATTACTTCGATAAAGAAGACGAGGATTACGCGGGTTGTACGGTTTGTTTTATTTAATTCTGCAAGAAACGATTGTAGCTTACATATGTCACTTTATACCAAACAAGTAATTAAAGAGATAATTAATAGTTATTCGGTTAGAGGGAAATCACATTTCAGTTTATCTCAGTTGCGAAAAGACTATAAAAAGCAGACAACTCGTGAAATTGGATATACCGAGTCTCTTATGTATTTGAAATCATTTGAAAGTAAATTGATTTCAGTGAAAGAAAGCTATGATAGAATTTTTATTAAAAGACTTCAAAAGAATAGTGAACCTGAAAATTTAGTTCAAAAAAAATCATTTAATTATAGGAATACACATCAATATTGGTTTTACCAATCTAATGTAAATGAGAATATTCCTGTACAGCTAATTTCTCTGATTTTTAATATTCCTACAAAAGGTAGAGTCAAGAGAGATTTAGATAAATATGAAGAAAAAATTGCTGATTATTTTGATGATATCAAACTGAGTGATATAAAGTATCAATACAATGTAAATGAGAACTATATCCTTTTCCTTCAAACATGTTTATTTGTAATAAAAAGTGAAAAAAACTCTTTAAAAGTTAATGACTCAATAAAAAGTTTAATAAAAAATGTTGATGAATTAAGTACCAATATTACGGGTATTATTTCAAGATTAGAAAATCAGTCACCGATATATAAAACTGGAAATAAAGAATTAGATAAAATCATTAGGGATATAATGTCTAGTGAAGTGATAACAATTGAAGATTACCAATTTATATGTCATTCTGCACAGACCAAATCCATAAACTTAATGCATGTACTTATAGCCGTAGGATTCTATGATTTAAAGCGGAATCCAAACTTCAAAAGGGTAATCGACGAAGTATGTGAGGATGGGGTAATAACTAGCCTAGAAAGAGTTTATCTAGAAGGTAAAAGTAATGAATACGGAATTTCTAAAACTAATATAGATAGACTTATCCGACAAGGGATGGATAAGTATAAGATAATTTCAAATCTATTTATTACAAATAACGCAAAAAGAATTTTTACGGTTTATTTATTTGGGACTTATTTAGGCTTTAGTTTTGATTCTAAAACCCTTATGACAAATCTTATTTTTGAAAATGAATTAGATGTAAAAAACCGGGAATATGTAGAGAAAATATTGCTACAATCTGTAAATGATATATTAGGTGAGCACTATAATTTTACTCTATCAGATTTTGAAGAATTGAATGAAACGATTAATTCAATTGTCGAACACTCTAAAGATAGAAATAATTTTAGTGTTGATTACTCACCAGAATTTTCTGAATTAAAAGAAATTATAATTGAAGAAAAATATAGAATAGGTTCAAGAGAAGCTGATTTATTAGCTGAAAATATTTTATTTAGACTGCTTCAAAAATATCAAAATAATGGCGTTAATTGATCTTCTTAGCAATATTCCAAGCTCCATTAAAACCCAGATTTTAGGTTCTGAGACTACTAAAATTTTAAGGTACACTTTTGCTAATAAAAATGGAGTACTAGAAGATGATATTCTTAATGAAGCACTAATTTTACAATGTGGAACACACTTTTTTCATAGGAAAAAGTTAAGAGAATTAATTATTGCATGTATACCTAAAGAAGAACTAAGCTATTTCAATACCTCATCACACTCTGAGCTAGAATCTCATGTGCTCAATAATAAAGATAGATATGCTGACCTATTAGGAATTGAACAAGAGTTTCGACTTAAAATGCCAGTAGATGAAAGGAGTAATATAGAATTCTCTGTTCCAATTTATGGAGAAAATAATGGAGTTAAAGCATATCCTCATGAATACCAGTTAAAATTAAAGAAACGGGTTTCAGATAGTTTGCAAAATGAAATGAACCCCAAAATATTACTAACGTTACCTACTGGGTCAGGAAAAACAGTTCTAGCGATGGAGGCTATTATAGATATATTTCGTAATAGGAAATTTTCTGAAGCCCCTCAAATACTATGGTTAGTTAGTACAAAAGAACTTGCCGAACAAAGCCTAAATAGTTTCTTACAATTCTGGAAACAAAAAGGTGACCATAAAGTTATTGCTCGAAGATATTTTGGCAATTTTAATACTATAGAACCTACAAGTTCTAGTTGCATCACTTTTGCTACTTATGATTTAATGATAAACAGATTAGATGATAAGAAATTAAAAAAATATATGGGTAACTGTGATTTTATGTTTATTGATGAGGCACATTACTCACAAGCAGAAGTATATAATAAAGTAATACGGTTATATTGCGATACTAACAAATACGCAAGAATATTAGCACTTACAGCCACGCCTTTTAGAACTGATTTAAATGAATTTTCAGGATTTAAAAAATATTTCAAATCATTAGTACAATTAGATGATGTAATGAATACCGATGGTTTGAGTCCAATTCAATATCTACAAGAGGGCAAATATTTAAGTAAACTTCAAACTACTAATATTTATGAAAAATATGCACATCAACGTAATGAAGAATATTATAAAGAGTTACATGATAGAGTTTTAGATGTGTGCAAAAGTGTCATTGATCACAAAGAAAATATGATCATTTTTGCAGAAACTAAGTCTCATGCCGTGGCCCTTTCCATTTATCTAAGTAAAAAGAATATCCAAAATGGCTTAATTGTAGGTGAAACCCCTGATATTCGTAGAAAGGACTTATTGAGCAAATTTGGGGATAAAGAAAATGAATTAAATATTCTTATTAATCATGGTATACTTGCTACAGGAATAGACGTCCCCGGAATGAATGCAATTATGATACTTAGGGAAATAGAATCTCCTTCATTGGCTTTACAGATTGTTGGTCGCGCTATGAGAGGGCCAAAAAATGGGGGGAATGAAATTAACGATGTTTATTTGACTCAAAATAATTTTAACTATTTGTCAAAATATAACATCATCGAAGATATAGTTTTAACCAAATAATTTAGTGAATGTCTAATCCAATTTATTCAGCTGGGTATATTGAAACACATAGAAGTTCAGGATATAGGTCATCGATTTATGCTTTAGCAGAACTGCTTGACAACTCCATTGATGCAAAAGCTTCAAAAATTGAAATATTATTGAACGAAACTGAGACAATAGTAGGGCAAAACAAAAGAAGTCGGCTTTCTGAAATTATTATCGCAGATAATGGATCAGGAATGAATGAAGAATATTTAAATGAATGTTTAACATTCTCAAAGGGAAGTGGTGAAAGTTCTACAAGAATTGGAAAGTTTGGTGTTGGCCTCCTACAGTCTTCTATTTTTGTAGGAAGAAAAGTAGAGGTTTATTCAAGAGTTAAAGGGAAAAAAACATGGCGAAAAGTTTATTTAGATATTGATGAATCAAAAAATAAAACCCATGCCACATATGATGAAGCTAAAGAGGCTGAACCACCGATTGATATTCTTAATAAACTTTCAGAAGATGTAAATACCATTATTTGCTGGTCAAAGTTAGATAGAATTGACGCCGCTTTAGCCGACACAATGATAAGGCGAGCTGAATTACTGTTTGGAAGAATTTATCGGTATAAAATTCGTGATGGATTAATAATTAATATGAAATCTTACCATGATTTAAAAGGAAAACCCATAACTGATAAGAAACTAATACCATACGATCCATTATTTTTAATTGATGGCCAATCTTATATATCATCAATTCTCTGGGATGTTGCTCACAATCAGGAAAATTTAGGTATAAATACAAAACTGGGTGATGATGAAAAATATAATTCATCATTCTACTACAAAAAATTTATTGAAGGTTGTATTCCGAATAAAACATCAAAGCCAATTTTTCAAAAAGATGAACATGCATTTGATGTTGATTATTCAATGGAGTTAAATGGTAAAACATATTCATTTACAATTAGAGCCGCTTTTGCGTATAAAGACATCACAAAGCCTGGTGTAAGAAATGGTGGAGCTTTAAAAATCGGTCAAATAGCTGCAAAAAAAATGACTGGGTCTCGTGATTTTAAATCTGCTAATATTTATTTCCTTCGAAATGAGAGAGAAATTGATTTTGGTAGTTATGGTTTATACAGGGTTCAAGAAGAGGTCTCTAGGTGGTGGACAATTGAAATTCATTTTGACTCAAGCCTTGACGATGTAATGGGTTTGAGTAATAATAAACAATCTGTCGAATTTAATGTGACTTTTGATAGAGACAAGGATGAGATTGGGGAAAACCAAACAATGACAATGTCTCAAATTAGAGAGCATGTTTGGAATAAAATGACTGATGTTATTACCGATTCAATTAAAAGGATGCAGAAACAGTTAAAACAGTATGCGAAAGATTTTAAGGAACAAGAGGAGAATGATTTAGATCAATTAACAGGCAAAGATTCAGGACCTATTAAAACTCCTGAAAAATCAATTGTTGACTTAATAGCAAAATCTAAAACACAATGGACAACAGAACAAAAGGAAGATTTACTAAACGTATTAAAACCTTTTTTTATGAATGTTCATACCAAAGACTTAAAAGAACAAATAGAAATATTTAGTAGAGAACTGTATAGTGTTTTAGTTATATATGCAGAGAACCAGACTAATAACCTTATAGAAGTTAGAACTATTAAAGGTTATAATATAATTTTGATAAACAAAAATCATTCATACTATACAATGGTTCTTGATCCTTTGAAGTCTAATAGACAATTGAAGGATTTTGCAATAGCAATAGAAATGATGTTGAGTTCAATGGCATTAGAATACAGGGGTTTAATAACTGAAGATAAAGACAGATATGAAATTGTATTAAAGGATTTTTTAGAGGGTGTTGCTAGGAGATTACGAAGTTATTTAAATCAAATTAGTCTTCGGTTTGAAACAGATGAAGAAAACAACGAAGAATAATTTTAAGATTGGCAAATATAAAGCTTATGTCTCGCCCTAGAAGATTCAGTATATAGAATCTCTTTTTTGTATTCTTGTGGGATTTTATCTATATCTAAAATAAATACAATGTCAGCTTCTAATCCTTTAAAGGTATTGATTGTTGTATAATGTATAGTATTGGATAAAAAACGTGCTTTATTATCTAACGACAGAACTTTATACCTTAGGACCTTATTTAAATCCTTAATACTGCTTTTATTTTTAGAGGAGTTTAACAATAATAATATCTGACTTGTTTCTACTTTCTGCTCATTGATTAATCTAATTAGTTCACTTTCTAAAAACTTTTGTTGATTCTTTACAGATTCAAAACTCTTGAATTCAACTGATTGTCCAATGGGAGAATTAGGGAAGGAAGAGATAGGTGTTTCTAAAACATTCGATAAATGTTTAACTATTGACTTAGTATTTCTACAATTTTCTGGAAGTGTATATTTCAAAAACTCATCTTCTCCTGGAATAGCAAAATTTCTTCCAAATATATTCTGCATTTTATCAATAAAAATATAAATACTTCCTTTATTCGATGATAAACTAAATATTAACTCGAACCATAATTCTTTAAAATCTTGTCCTTCATCAATAATTATGCAATCATATTTTTCATTAAAAAAGTAAATACATTCTTCAAGCTTTATAGGTACCAATAGTTCCCAAAAGTTATCCTCTTTACAATGAGTTTCCCACCATTTTAAGTCTGATTGTTCGATTATTGACTTAGCCAATGAATGGAATGTAGAAACTTGAATGTTAGGTTCATCTCTATCAAATCCATATCTAACCTTATTAGCTAACGTTCTGTTATAACACAAAAATAAAACCTTTTTCCCACTCCCTAATAGATCACTTGCTACAGTCTTTGCAATTATCGTTTTTCCAGAACCAGCAGGGCCATCGGTAATTATTTTTTGATTAGATTTGATACGATCGAAAATACGGATTTGGTCATTAGTGAGTTGAATAAACCTATTTTCATCATACTTCATTTTTGTACTTAGAATTTGCACAAAACCAATATCACGTAGTAACTCAGATTTAAATTTTTCATATTCCCACCTTTTACATCCTCTTCTTGATGAATTTTTCTCTTGAACAAAAGAAAGACAATCAGCTATACTATCCTCAATGTATAGTAATTTCCGCTGATCTATTATTTGCCTTTCATTAACTATAGGTGAAAGTTTTGCTTGTTCAAGCTCACAATCTGGGAAACAAAGCCCCCAACCGATGGCCATATTTCCAATAATACTTGAGTACTCACTAATAAGTGAATGCATAGCAGAAGAAGCCTGTTGATCAGGTCTTTTTATTAATTGCCTACCATTTTGTGTCCATTTATCATTAAATCCCGAATAATTAACAATTCCACCTTTAACCTCTAAACAAAAAAGCACTTTTTCGGGTATTACTATAATGAAATCAATCTCATATTCTGCTCTCTTTGACTTGCCAGTTGTAACAAATTTTTTTGAATAGTAAATATCATATTTATGAGATACTTTTTTTAACATGCTAAATACTTTAGATTCAGCTACTTCTGATTTTCTTTCATCAGGAAAAAACTCAGGGTATATCATAATTATTTATAAATCGATTAAAAAATGTTTAGAAGTGGAGAAAATTTATTTGACAGTATTATTGAATTCATAGATAAAAATGAAAACATTACTTTATTCTGTCCATATATTAAGATTGATCAATTAAAACAAATAAATACTTCTAAAAAAATAACTAGTATAATAGTTAGATGGCAGGTTCAAGATTTATGTAATGGAGCTTCTGATTTAGATGTTTATCACTATTGTAATGAGAATAATATTTATCTGTTTCGTAATCCTCGTATTCATTTAAAAGCGTTTTGGAATAATCGAAGATCTATACTTTTTGGATCTGCAAATTTAACAAACAACGGAATTGGTAAGAATGGTTCTTATAATTATGAGTTGAATGATCTTAAAACAAATATGAATGCTCATGATATCTGTTATTTAAACCACATTATTCAAACTAGTCATCAAATTTCAAAAAATATATATAATACATTAGAACAATTAGTTCGTGAATGTAGTGAGAATAAAATACCAACCTATCCTGAAACACCACGTTTTGATACTTTTTTAAGTCCTTTTTTATTATCTCAGCTTCCAATGACCGAAAGTGTTGAGGTTTTTTTCTCTAATTATTCAAAATTAGATCTGCTAACAGAAAATGAGTTAATTTATTTATGTCATGACTTAGCTCTTTATGATATCCCGTTAAATCTTGGTATGTATGAATTAAAAGATTTATTAAAAATTCATTTTAATTCACATCCATTCATCCAAGCATTTAAATATAGTATTATCAATTCAAAAAATAATTCTATGAATTATGGACGAGTAGTAAGGTGGATACAGGATAATACTACTTCTGTACCAATTCCTAGAAGTTGGGAAATCAAAGAAAAGCAAATAGTAAATATCCTTTATAACTGGTTATGTTATTTAGATGAAGATTTTTTTCAGTATGTACCAGGTGTACGATCACAGGTTATCGAATATCGGCCACTTTAAAATTTAATATTCATCATTAAATATATACTAGTATATCAAATTGATTAAGTTTAAACACTTATCAGAGTCCTGTAATTTTACCTTTTAAAAACAATTCAATATAACTTCTGAAAATTAAATCACATTTCAAGTTGATTCTCAATTTTCAGGTACAATTTTATTACACTTAGAACTTTTTTAGCGAGTTCTAAATTCAGATCAACCCCAAATACCCCTTCAAATCAAACACATCCATCGGGGATTCTTTTTTGAGGTAAAGTGGGTGATGCGGGTGACCTGCTTTGGATTTTTTACCTCTGGTGAAACATCGGCAGTTATGTTTTAGCAGAAGCTCCCCAATGTCTTTCATGCACCTACTTAAATAGGGACGCTTTTCAATTAAGGTGCCCCAAGCACACCACACATCTACAGGCTCGTCGTACTGCGAAAGCAGCTCCTCCATCACTCGCATGTTCTCTTTATGGATCTTCAGCTGAAATCGCTTGTGCATTTTATCGGGGTTGGTTGCACGCTGAGGATAGAGATTGAACATCAACCAGCCATCGTAGCCTTGAGCGATGGCATAGCGAGCAACCGACGCCACCGTAGGATCTAAATTCCCAGGCTTAGCCGTACTTGGATTCACCCCAAAACACACTAGTGGCCTCTTCCCCTTCTGCCCTAACGAATATCGTGTTAAGGGTTCATGATGATGATAAATCCATTCACGGTCTAGGTACAAAGCGTTCCTATTTTCTTTGGGTTAATACTCTATTGCGGCTAAAAGATATAGGTTGGCTCACCCTTATGCATCTTTGCATTGGTATTTATTGTGGTTTGGCGTGGTAATGGGGGGGGGGATGAGGAAATATTTTTGAGTTACATGTCCTTTTTAATGACGGTTTGGGTACAACCCTTACGCACAATCATAGCCAATTTAAGATCCTGTCCGCCAGCTGGCGGATCGCTGTTCAGGATGACGTCGTTGTTGGTAGTTAGGGTAAATGAATGAAATCACATCACAATTAGCGAAGCTAGAGCTTCTAGAATGCGTTCCCAACGGGGACGTTGGGAACGAGGGCTATCTGTTGCGAAAAGTCTCAAACCATGAACTAACTTTGGGTAGTGCGTTCACTTGAGATCCTTCGTGTTAACACCCTTCAACCTCAACCTTGTATTTCCTACTCAGGATGACAGCTTTTTATTTGGTTGGATACTTAAGTTAAATAGCAGCGTTGTTAACGATCTATAGACTTCTCGT
>NZ_AQXH01000010.1 GCF_000375465.1 Balneola vulgaris DSM 17893 | reverse complement strand
GAGATTCCAGTAATTCAAGGTTCTGCTTTAGGCGCGCTTAACGGCGAGGCACAGTGGGAAGAGAAAGTAGTTGAGTTAATGGCTGCTGTAGATGAGACGATCCCGACTCCAGAGCGTGATGTAGACAAAGCGTTCCTAATGCCAGTAGAGGATGTATTCTCTATNACTGGACGTGGAACAGTAGCTACAGGNCGTATCGAGCGTGGTGTGTTGAAGCTAAACGATGAGATTGAGATTGTAGGTATCGTAGAAGCACCGATGAAGAGTGTTGTTACAGGTATCGAGATGTTCCGTCGTCTACTTGACCAAGGTCAAGCGGGTGATAACGCAGGTATTCTTCTNCGTGGTATCAACAAAGAAGACATTCAGCGTGGAATGGTATTATGTAAGCCAGGCTCAATCACCCCACACAAGCAGTTTGAGTGCGAGGTATACGTACTAAGTAAAGATGAAGGTGGACGTCATACTCCATTCTTCAAAGGCTACCGCCCGCAGTTCTACTTTAGAACTACAGACGTAACAGGAGCATGTGAGCTTCCAAGTGGCGTTGAGATGGTAATGCCTGGTGATAATGTGAAGTTGAGCGTTGAGCTCATTCAGCCAGTGGCGATGGAAGAAGGTCTACGTTTCGCAATTCGCGAAGGTGGACGTACTGTAGGCGCTGGTGTGGTAACTAAAATCTTAGATTAAGGAGTTCTGATCCGTGGCAACACAACAAAAAATCAGAATAAAGTTAAAGTCATACGATCATAATTTGATCGATAAATCAGCTGAAAAGATTATTCAGACTGTGAAATCAACTGGTGCGGTAGTATCGGGTCCAATCCCACTACCTACCCGTAAAAGTATCATTACTGTTAACAAATCTGTGTTCGTAGACAAAAAGTCTCGCGAGCAGTTTGAATACCGTTCTCACAAACGTTTGATCGATATTCTCTCAACAGGTTCACAAACAGTTGACGCCTTGATGAAGCTTGAGCTTCCATCAGGTGTAGATGTAGAAATTAAAGTTTAACCGAAAGGATCAGAACACCATGAGTGGTTTGGTAGGAAAAAAAGTTGGGATGACAAGCGTCTTTGACGAATTAGGCCGCAGTATACCTGTGACTGTCGTTGAAGTTCCAGCCTCTGTTATTACCCAAATCAAAACAGAAGAAACAGACGGATACAATGCCGTTCAACTTTCTTCTTTTGATAGAAACAAAAAGAATGTATCAAAATCTGTAAACGGCCACTTTGACAAAGCCGGAACAGATGCTAAAGCAGTAGTTAAAGAATTCAGAAATTTTATTCCTGAAGGACTAACTGTAGGCGATGAATTGAAAGTTGAAGATGTATTTAGCGTTGGTGATGTAATCGACGTTGCAGGTACTTCAAAAGGTCGTGGATTTGCCGGCGTAATTAAGAGACACAACTTTAGTGGTGTTGGTGATGAGACTCACGGTCAGCATAACAGATTAAGAGCCCCTGGTTCTATCGGTGGTGCTTCTGATCCAGCTCGTGTATTCAAAGGAATGCGTATGGCTGGTCAGTACGGAAATGAGCGAGTTAAAGTAAAGAACTTAAGTGTTGCTCGTATTATTTCAGAGTCTAACCTAGTGTTGATCACAGGTTCTGTGCCTGGCCCTAATGGTGGTTACGTAGAATTATTAACCAAACCGTCAGCGTACTAAGATCATGAAATTAGATATTTATAAAATCGACGGAAAAAAGACGAGCAAGAAAGCTGACCTTAGTGATTCAATCTTCGCGATTGAGCCTAACGAAACAGCAATCTATGAAGATGTTCGTCGCCACATGGCTAACAAGCGCCAAGGTACTCATAAGACCAAAGAGCGTAACGAAGTAACTGGTAGTACTAAGAAATTGTATCGCCAGAAAGGTACTGGTAATGCACGTCGCGGTTCTGCTAAGTCTCCACTTTTAAGAAAAGGTGGTACTGTATTCGGACCTCAGCCACGTGACTACAGCTTTAAATTAAACAAGAAAGTTGTTCAACTAGCTCGTAAGTCTGCACTATCTGTAAAAGCAGCAGCTGAATCAATTACTGTTGTTAGCGATTTTAGTTTTGATACTCCAAAAACCGCTCAAATTGCTGATATGCTTTCAGCATTTGAATTAGCTGGAAAGAAAGTATTAGTACTTACTGCAGAAACTGATAAGAACATCTTTAAGTCTGCTAGAAATATTCCTGGTGTACAAGTTGTTGAAGCTAACAAGCCAAACACTTACCAGATCTTGCACGCAGATGCAGTAATCATTCAAGAAAGCGCTGTTTCAGTATTGGAAAACAGCATTGAACAAAAAGCTGAGGAGGCTGCAGCATGAGTATCCTAATCAGACCGGTTATTACCGAGAAATTAACTCGTATTCAGGAAGAAACTGGCAAAATTGCTTTCGAAGTAAAGCAAACTGCTACTAAGCCTGAAATCAAAAGAGCAATTGAAGTTGCTTATCCTGGCGTAAAGGTTGCTAAAGTGAATACCATGATTATGCCATCTAAGCCAAAAGGTAGATTCACCAAAAGTGGGTACCAAGCTGGTAGAACTAGCACTTGGAAGAAAGCAATTGTAACCATTAAAGAAGGTGAAATAGACTTCTTTGAAGAAGTATAACATCTGAGTAGTTATGGCAACAAGGAAATTAAAACCAACAACTCCAGGAACAAGACATAGAATTGCTCCTGTATTTGATGACGTTACTGCAAAATCACCGCTTAAGCGTTTAACTGCAGGTAAAGGACAATCAGGTGGACGTAACCACCATGGTCGCAAAACTTCTCGCCATAGAGGTGGGGGGCACAAGCGTAAGTACAGAATCATTGATTTTAAACGTAGTAAGTTTGACATCCCTGCTAAAGTACAGACCATCGAGTACGATCCGAATAGAACTGCTCGTATTGCTCTTATTGCTTATGCTGATGGTGAAAAAAGATATATCATTGCTCCTAATGGACTAAAAGTTGGAGATACTATTATCTCTGGCGAGAAAGTAGCTCCAGATATGGGTAATGCTCTACAACTAAGACATATGCCTCCGGGTACATTCATCCACAACATTGAGTTAGTACCTGGTAAAGGTGGTATTCTTTGTAGAGGTGCAGGTACGGTTGCTCAGCTTCTTGGTAAACAAGAGAAATATGTGAGTGTTAAACTTCCCTCTGGTGAAGTACGCTTGATCTTAGGTACTTGTATGGCAACAGTTGGATCTACAAGTAACCCAGATCATATGAACACTACGATTGGTAAAGCTGGTCGTAGCCGTTGGTTGGGTCGTCGTCCACAAACTCGTGGGGTTGCGATGAACCCGGTTGATCACCCAATGGGTGGTGGTGAAGGTAAATCTTCTGGTGGACATCCACGTTCACCTTGGGGAACATTCGCCAAAGGTAAGAAGACTAGAAATCGTAAGAAGTTGTCTTCGAAGTACATCATCAGAAGAAGAAACGCTAAGAAATAACAATACTAAGTATGCCACGCTCATTAAAGAAAGGCCCATTTGTACATTATAAGCTTCAGAAGAAGATTGAAGAAGCAAGCGAAAGCGGAAGCAAAAAAGTGATTAAGACTTGGTCTAGATCTTCTATGATTACTCCAGACTTTCTTGGTCTTACTCTTGCTGTACACAATGGAAAGCAATTTATCCCTGTATTTATTACAGAGAACATGGTAGGTCACAAACTTGGTGAATTTGCACCATCAAGAACTTTCCGTGGTCATCCAATGAAAAAGGCTAAATAAGGTAACCGATAGAAATGGATACACCAGTTTTAGAAGCACGCGCAGTGCAACGACATTTAAGAAGAGCCCCACGCAAAGTTAGATTACTAGCTGATGCTGTTAGAGGCGAACGTGTTGACCGAGCTCTGAAAAGACTTGAATTCACAAAAAAAGGTTCAGCAAACGAAGTAGCTAAAGTTATCAAGTCTGCTGCTGCCAACCTTCGCGACAAATTCCAGGAAGAGCGTTTCGATGATGAAAACCTGGTTGTTAAAACCATTTTTGTTGACGAAGGAGTAACGTTGAAGAGAATTCAACCAGCACCGATGGGTAGAGCTCATCGTATAAACAAGCGTAGTTGCCACATCACTGTTGTTGTTGCAAAACGTGAAGAAGAAATTGTAAATAACTAAACGAGCAGAATCTTGGGACAAAAGACAAATCCAGTAGGCTTTAGATTAGGCATCATTCGCGGTTGGGACTCTAACTGGTATTCAGAAGACAACCAGCCAGCATTGATCATGGAAGACGAAAAACTCCGTGAGTACTTGCAGGCACGTCTGCGTAATGGTGGATTATCTAACGTTGTTATCGAAAGAACTCCAAAGCGTATTCTCTTAACTCTTAGAACTAGCCGCCCAGGTGTTATCATCGGTAAAGGTGGAGAGCAGATCGAATTACTTCGTGAAGAGCTTAAGAAAATCACTAGCAAAGAAGTTCAGATTAACGTTAGTGAAATCAAAAGACCTGAACTTGATGCAAGTTTAGTTGCACAAAATATTGCTCAGCAGCTTCAAAGCCGTGTTTCTTTTAGAAGAGCTATGAAAACTGCCATTGCTTCTGCAATGAGAATGGGCGCGAAAGGAATTAAAGTTCGTTGTGCTGGCCGTTTAGGTGGTGCTGAAATGGCACGTACCGAGCAGTACAAAGAAGGTCAAATTCCTCTACACACACTTAGAGCTGATATTGATTATTCAAATACAACTTCTAATACCATTTATGGTTCAATCGGTGTAAGTGTTTGGATTTTTAAAGGTGAAATTATCGGCGATGTGGATTTAACTCCGGGTGCTAAAGCTGCTCAGGAAGCTGAATCAAAGAGAGGCCGACGTGGTGGTAACGATCGTGATCGTAGAAATAACCGCCGTAGAAGCCGTAATCGCAATAGATCAAATAATTAAAAGCTAGTAGATAACGATGTTAGAGCCAAAAAGAGTAAAACGCCGCCGAGTACATCGCGATAAGCTTAAAGGCAATGCTAACCGCGGTCATCAGATTAACTTCGGTGATTTCGCACTTAAAGCATTAGAGCCTAAGTTTATTACTTCTCGACAAATCGAGGCTTGCCGTATTGCAATTGCACGTTCATTACAACGTGACGGACAAACCTTTATCAGAATTTTCCCTGATAGACCAATGACAAGTAAACCTGCTGAAACTCGTATGGGTAAAGGTAAAGGTGCTTTAGATCACTGGGTGGCAGTTGTAAAACCAGGTAGAATTCTATTTGAAATCGCTGGTGTATCAGAAGAAAGAGCTCGTGAAGCTATGCGTCGTGCATCTCACAAGCTTCCAATCAAAACCAAATTTGTTGTCCGTAGAGACTTCAAAGGGTAATTAGGAGGCGAATTATGAAAGCGCATGAACTAAGAGAATTATCTACCACAGAATTAAATGCTCGTCTTAAAGATGAGACAGCAGCATTACAGAAACTGAAGTTTTCAAAAGCAGTAACTGGGCAGTTAGAAAACCCTGCTCGTATTACAAATCACAGACGTGAAGTTGCTCGCTTGAAAACCATTATTAATGAAAAAAATAGTGCTGAGTAAGCGTTAGGAATTCACTATGGCAGAACTAGAAAGAGCACAACGTAGAGAAAGAACTGGACGAGTTGTAAGTAACAAGATGGATAAAAGCATCACCGTTGCTGTTGATCGTCAGGTAAAACACGCCATTTACGGTAAGTTTATCACAAAAACTACCAAGTACATGGCTCATGATGAAAATAACGAAGCGAATATAGGGGATGTAGTACGCATAATGTCTACTCGTCCACTTTCCAAGCGCAAAACATGGCGCCTGGTATCAATCGTAGAAAAAGCTAAATAAGGTTTTAGGATAAACGATGGTACAAACGCAAACAGTATTACAAGTAGCTGACAACAGCGGAGCTAAGAAAATTATGTGTATCAAAGTGTTGGGTGATTCTCGACGCAGATACGCAAAAGTTGGAGACCTTATCTCTGCTTCTGTTAAAACGGCACTACCAGGCGGTAACGTTAAGAAAGGTGATGTTATCAAAGCCGTGATAGTGAGAACAAAAAAAGAATACCGCAGAAGAGATGGTAGTTACATCCGATTCGACGAAAATGCTGCGGTAGTAATTAACAAAGACCAAGAGCCTGTAGGCACACGTATTTTTGGCCCTGTTGCTCGCGAACTTCGCGAGAAGAGCTTTATGAAGATTGTGTCGCTAGCTCCGGAAGTACTTTAAAAGGATTAGAGTAATGCCACGTAGGTTTAATACACAGAAGAAATTGAATGTAAAGAAAGGCGACGAAGTTAAAATTCTCGCTGGTTCAAATAAGGGCGATACTGGTCGTGTACTTATGGTTTACCCAGACAAGGACCGTGTTCTTGTGGAAGGTATCAACCTTAAAACACACCACACTAAGCCTTCACAGGACAACCCACAGGGTGGACGTCTCAAAAAAGAGGCTCCTATCCATATATCAAATGTGATGGTGATCGACCCGACCACTAACGAACCATCTAGAATTGGTCGCAAACGAATTGAAGAAAACGGCAATGGTCGTTGGGTTCGTTATGCTAAGGCCAGTGGCGAAATTTTGGACAAATAATTTAGTGTGATAAAAAATGGCTGAAGCAAGACTATACACACAGTACAAAGAAGAAGTAGTTCCTAAGTTAAAGGAAGAATTTAGCTACGCGAATCCTATGAGCGTACCTAAGCTGCAAAAGATCGTAATCAACGTTGGCGTTGGTGAAGCAATCCAAGACAAGAAAGTTCTTGATGTGATTGTGAACAACATCGCTGAAATTACAGGTCAAATGCCAGTTACAACCAAGGCTAAAAAGTCTATCTCTAACTTTAAGTTAAGAGAAGGCATGCCGATCGGATGTAAGGTAACTCTAAGATCACGTATCATGTACGAATTCTTAGATCGTTTGATCAACTTGGCTCTGCCAAGAACTCGTGACTTTCAAGGCGTTCCTGATAAGAGCTTCGATGGCCGTGGTAACTATACCATGGGTATTAAAGAGCACACTATCTTCCCTGAGATTGATACGGACAAAGTTACTAAGCTACACGGTATGGACGTGACCTTTGTAACATCAGCAGAAACCGACGAAGAGGCATTCGCTTTGCTTAAGCATTTCGGAATGCCATTTAAAAGAAGAAACTAAGAGATACTCTATTATGGCTAAGAAAGCTTGGATAGCACGTAACGAGAAAAGAAAAGCAACTGTTGAAAAGTACGCTGAGAAGCGCAAAGCATTAAAGGAAGCTGGAGACTATGAAGGTCTTCAAAAACTTCCTCGCAATGCAAGCCCTACTCGAGTTCGCAACCGTTGTAGTATAACTGGACGTAGCCGTGGCTACGTAGGCCGCTATGGAGTGTCACGTATTAAATTCCGTGAATTAGCTTTAGCCGGTAAGATCCCAGGCGTAAGAAAAGCAAGCTGGTAAAAATAATATCTGAAAAGCAATGACTGATCCAATAGCAGATTTTTTAACACGTATTAGAAATGCCCAAACTGCAGGGCATCGTAAAGTTGATGTACCAGCTTCGAAATTGAAGCGTGCAATGGCCAAGATCTTAGTTGATAAAGGCTATATCGCAAAATTCATCAACATTGAAGACGGAAAACAAGGTGTAATAAGAATGTTCCTTAAATACGATTCTTATGGACACCCAGTGATCCGTGATTTGAAGCGCTACTCAAAGCCTGGCTTAAGAGTGTACGAAGGTTCTGCAAATGTACCTCGCTCTCAAAATGGCCTCGGAGTAGTGATAGTTTCTACTTCTAAAGGTGTAATGACAGATAAAGAAGCTCGCAAGCTTAATGTAGGCGGCGAAATACTTTGCACCATTTATTAAAATAGAGTTTAGATTATGTCTCGAATTGGAAAATTACCTATACCACTAACCGACAAAGTAGATTTTAGTATTGGTGCCGACAATCTTATCACTGTTAAAGGCGATAAAGGTACTACTACTCTAAAATTGCACCCAGATGTTAGTGTTGAGAAAAACGAGAACGAAGTACTCGTTAAAAGAGCTAGTGACCTAAAAGAACACCGTGCATTACATGGACTTTACCGTTCATTAATCAACAATATGGTGATTGGTGTTACAGAAGGATACACTAAGAAATTAGAGATCGTAGGTGTTGGTTTCCGTGCCGCTGTAAATGGCGAAGTATTGGAACTAAACCTTGGTTATTCTCACCCTATATTCTTTGTACCACCAGAAGGAATTAAAATTGAAGTAGATACTAAGAGTAGTAAAAACCCTATTCTGGTAATTACTGGTATCGACAAAGAATTAGTTGGACAGGTATCTGCAAAGATCCGCTCATTTAGAAAGCCAGAGCCATACAAAGGTAAAGGTATTCGCTACGTAGGTGAGCAGATTCGTCGTAAAGCCGGTAAATCAGCTGCTAAATAAGGAATTTTGATATGAATAAGACTCAAAAGACAACAGAACGCAGAAATAAAATTAGACGTCGCATTAGTTCTACTATCCGTGGAACTGCAGAGCGTCCAAGACTTTGCGTTTACAAAAGCAACGCGAACACCTATCTACAGATCATTGATGATGCTGCAGGTGCAACTCTTGCTGCAAGCAAGGCGCCTATTGGTGTAGACAATGCGAAGAAAGCGGGCGAAGATATTGCCAAACTCGCTCAGGAAAAAGGAATAACAAAAGTTGTATTCGATAGAAGCGGATACAAATACCACGGTATCATTAAGGCGGCAGCAGACGGTGCTCGCTCCGGTGGACTACAGTTTTAATTGAACGGTTTAAGCAATGCCTAAAGTAAGAAGAAAACAATCTATCCCAGCTGCGAATCTTAACCTTGAAGAAAAGTTAGTACACGTAAACCGTGTTGCTAAAGTAGTAAAGGGTGGTCGCAGATTTAGTTTTAACGCAATTGTTGTAGTAGGAGACGGAAATGGCGTTTGTGGCCATGGTCTTGGAAAAGCAAATGAAGTATCAGATGCTATCCAAAAAGGCTTCGACAATGCTAAAAAGAATTTAATTCGAATCCCTCTTACTAAAACTAAGAGTATTTACCATCCAGTAGTTGGTAAAGCCGGTGCCGGAAAAGTATTACTTAGACCAGCTTCTGATGGTACAGGTGTAATTGCCGGTGGTGCTGTTAAAAACCTATTGGACGTTGCAGGTGTACACAACATCCTGTCTAAGTCTCAAGGCTCTTCGAACCCTCACAACATGGTTAAAGCTGCGTTTAAAGCGTTAAGCGAATTAACTGATCCTGTTGAGGTTGCTCAAAGAAGAGGCGTATCACTAAACAAAGTATTTGAAGGTTAATACCTAATTTATTCGATCATGGATCTACATAATTTAAAAGCTCCGGCTCCAAATAATAAAAACAGAAAGCGCGTTGGTCGTGGTGAAGGTTCTGGACACGGCGAGCAATCTGGTCGTGGACATAACGGTGCTAAATCGCGTTCTGGTTACAAAAGACGTGCTTGGTTCGAGGGTGGTCAAATGCCACTTCAAAGACGTATTCCTAAGTTTGGATTCAAAAATCCAAACCGTGTTGAATTCCGTCCAATCAACCTGCACACTATCGCCGAATTCGTTGAGGCTGGAAAGCTAAACGAATCAATTACTATCGCTGACTTAGTAGAAGCTGGCTTAGCTCACAAAAATGATAAAGTGAAGCTATTAGGGAATGGTGAGTTCGATACTAAAGTAGAAATCGAAGTTCACGCTGCTAGTAAATCTGCTATTGAGAAAGTTGAAAAAGCAGGCGGTAAAGCTAACGTAATCTAAAACTAATTAGGGCCTAGGGGTTAATGAGTCTAATAGAAAACTTCCGCAATATTTTTAAAATCGAAGACCTAAAGAATAGGATCTTTTATACGATCGGTATTTTGATGGTTTACAGAGCTGGTAGTTACATCACTCTTCCAGGTGTTGATGCTTCCGCTCTTATTTCAGGTGCAAGTGATGCTTCTAGCTTACTTGGATTATTTGATCTGTTTGTGGGAGGTGCATTCTCCAGAGCAGGTGTATTCGCACTGGGTATCATGCCTTACATTACGGCTTCCATTATCATTCAGTTAGCGGGTGCTATCGTACCTTACTTTCAGAAACTTCAACGTGAAGGTGAAGAAGGTAGACGTAAGATCACTCAACTAACGCGATATGGTACCGTTGTAATTACAGCATTCCAGGCCATTGCATTCTCAATTAACCTTATTGCTACAGCGCCTCAGGCTATTGTAGTAAACGAATTTGCCTTCACGATCACTGCAATGATCGTACTAACCGCAGGTACCGTATTTGTAATGTGGTTGGGTGAAAGAATTACTGAAAGAGGTATTGGAAACGGGATATCCTTAATCATTATGATTGGTATCATCGCCATACTTCCAGCAAACTTCTATAATGAAGTAACAACTAAGAGTAACGCAATTCTTGTAATTATTGAATTAGCAGCTCTAGTATTAGTGATCGCAGCAGTTGTGATGTTAACACAGGGAGTAAGAAAAATTCCTGTACAGTACGCAAAACGAGTTGTTGGTCGCAAAGTTTACGGTGGTACTACTCAGTATTTACCACTAAAAGTGAACGCAGCAGGTGTGATGCCAATTATCTTTGCTCAGTCTATTATGTTTATTCCGAGCACAATTGGTCAGTTTTTTCCTGAAAATGAAACAGTACAGTACTTAACCGCTTGGTCAGCAGACTTCACAGGTTGGACTTACTCTATCATCTTCTTCTTCATCTGTGTGTTCTTTACATTTTTCTATACGGCTATCGCCATCAATCCTAAGGAAATGGCAGATACCATGAAAAGACAAGGTGGTTTTATCCCAGGCGTACGTCCTGGTAAAGCAACCGTTGAGTTCATTGATAATATTTTAACCAAGATCACACTTCCTGGTTCTATATTCTTATCTTTAGTTGCCATCCTTCCAGCAATTGCAACGAATGTTTTAGGAGTTACTCCTGGCTTCGCATTGTTCTACGGTGGTACAAGTCTATTGATTATTGTTGGTGTAGCATTAGATACACTTCAACAAATTGAAAGTCATTTGATGATGCGTCACTACGACGGGTTCATGAAGACTGGAAAAATCAAAGGCAGAAGAAGAGCATAAAATGATTTACCTTAAGAGTGAAAATGAGATAGACAAAATGCGCGAAAGTGCGCAGTTAGTCTCAAGGACACTTGCTGAAGTAGGTAAATTAATAGAACCTGGTGTCGAAACCGGATATTTAGATCGAGTAGCTGAAGAATATATTTCCAAGCATAACGCTCGACCTGCATTTAAAGGTTACGGCCCAAAAGGAAATGAATTTCCAGGAACACTTTGCATCAGTGTAAACGATGAAGTGGTTCATGGAATACCAGGTAGCCGTAAGCTGCAAGAAGGCGATATCGTTTCGGTGGATTGTGGTGTTGAAATGAACGGCTATTTTGGAGATCACGCTTTTACTTTTGAAGTAGGAGATTGTGATGAAGAGGCTACTAAATTACTTCGTGTAACTTTAGAGTCGCTTTACAAAGGAATTGAGCAAGCAACTCACGGCAATAAAATGGGTGACGTTGCATATGCGATTCAAAGTCATAACGAAAGTCATGGCTTTGGAGTAGTAAGAGATTTGGTTGGTCATGGCATTGGTAAATCATTACATGAAGATCCATCAGTGCCTAACTTTGGCCGCAAAGGCAAAGGTGAACGACTAAGAGAAGGAATGACTCTCGCGATAGAACCTATGATTACAGTAGGAACTTGGAGAGTTAAAACATTGGATGATGGCTGGACAATTTGTACAGCCGATGGGAGCCTAGCGGCACATTTTGAACATGATATTGTAGTTCGCGAAGGAAAAGCTGAAATTCTCAGTACTTTTGATTATATTGCCGAGCTCTCGCAGAAATATGAAAAAATAATTTACCATGGCTAAACAAGAGCCCATTAAACAAGACGGAGAAATCATTGAAGCCTTGCCAAACGCACAGTTTCGTGTGCAGTTGGATAATGGACATGAATTACTTGCTCATGTTTCCGGTAAAATGAGAATGTACTACATAAAAATATTACCTGGTGATCGTGTAGCGGTAGAAATGTCGCCATATGATCTTAGTAAAGGTAGAATCACATATCGATATAAATAAACTGATATGAAAACTAGATCTTCAGTTAAAAAAAGAAGTTCAGACGACAAGATTGTTAGACGCAAAGGTCGTTTGTATGTAATTAATAAGAAAAACCCACGCCATAAGCAGCGTCAGGGTTAATACTAATAGCGTATATATATGGCACGAATTGCTGGAATTGATTTACCTAAACAGAAACGAGGCGTAATTAGCCTTACTTATATTTATGGAATCGGGCCTACTACTGCTAAGCAGTTGCTTGAGCGGGTTGGTATTGATCCAGATACGAAAGTTCAAGACTGGGATGAAGCTCAGGTGATAGAACTTCGTAAGATTCTTGATGAAGAATATAAAGTAGAAGGTGCACTACGTAGCGAAGTAAATGGCAACATTAGAAGACTCATCGAAATTGGTAGTTACAGAGGCGTTCGCCACCGTAAAGGTTTACCAGTTCGTGGGCAACGTACTCAAACTAATGCGCGCACCAGAAAAGGTAAAAAACGTACTGTTGCTGGTAAGAAGAAAGCAACGAAGTAAATATAATCGTATTTAATTATGGCTAAGAATCAATCAAAAACTTCAGCTGCTTCTTCTAAGAGAAAAAAGAAAAAGCAGATTACTGATCCAAATGGAATGGCTTTCGTGAAAGCTACTTTCAATAATGTAATTGTAACTATTTCTGACGCAGACGGCAACGTGCTATCATGGTCTTCAGCAGGAAAAGAGGGCTTTAGAGGTTCTAGAAAGAACACTCCATATGCTGCTCAGTTAAGTGCAGAAACTGCA
Source organism: Balneola vulgaris DSM 17893 (assembly GCF_000375465.1). Lineage (NCBI taxonomy): Bacteria > Pseudomonadati > Balneolota > Balneolia > Balneolales > Balneolaceae > Balneola > Balneola vulgaris. Next base: position 8,007 of record NZ_AQXH01000010.1, on the reverse strand, counting down.
GCGAAAGCCGCTTATGAAATGGGACTTCGTAAAGTTGAAGTTTTTGTTAAAGGACCAGGTTCTGGTCGTGAAGCAGCAGTTCGTGCAATGGCAAGTGCAGGTTTAGAGGTTACTTCTATCAAAGATAGAACCCCTATCCCACACAATGGTTGCCGCCCACCAAAACGTAGAAGAGTTTAATCAGTAAGACTTATATATAATGGCAAGATATAGAGGCCCAAAACAGAAAAAAGCTAGACGATTCAAAGAAGCAATCTTTGGACCAAGTAAGGCATTAGAAAGAAAACCTTACGGTCCAGGACAGCATGGTAGATCTAGATTCAACCGTAAGTCTGAATACGCTATCCAGCTTGAAGAGAAGCAAAAAGCAAAATACACTTACGGCTTGTTAGAAAAACAATTCCGTAATCTTTATGAAGCAGCTACTGCTAAAGATGGTGTAACCGGTGAAATCTTACTACAATCGCTAGAAAGTAGATTAGACAATACTGTGTTCAGAATGGGATTTGCTAAAACTAGACGTCAAGCACGTCAGTTAGTAAACCACAAGCATATTGTAGTGAACGGTGGTGTTGTAAACATTCCATCATTTGTAGTTAAACCTGGTGATGTTATTTCCCTACGTCCTAAGTCAAGAAACTTAGAAGTAGTTGATGATGCCTTAAGCGGATCTTCTAGAAGTAAGTACAAGTGGGTAGAAACAGACGTTAAGTCTAGAACAGGTAAAATGTTATACGTGCCAACATTTGAAGAAATACCTGAAAACATAAATGTTCAGCTTATTGTTGAGCTTTATTCTAAGTAATTCTAAAATTTTTATTCGATATGAGTAATTACAGTATTCAAATGCCTGATAGTTTAGATGTAGTCAAAGACGAAAATAGCTTTGGTACATTTGTTCTACAGCCCCTAGAGAGAGGATTCGGAGTTACTATCGGTAACTCGTTTCGTCGAGTACTGCTATCATCATTGCCAGGTATCGCAATCACTGCTATTAAAATTAATGGCGTTGATCATGAATATTCTAGCATTAAAGGTGTTAAGGAAGATGTATATGAAATCATCCTTAACTTCAAGCAAGTTCGTTTCAAGCAAGTTGAGCAAAGCAGCGGTGTAATCCACTTAACTAAAAAGAGTGGTGCTACACTAACTGCTAAAGATATCGACGATGCTACTGCAGATTATGAAGTACTGAATCCTGAGCTTGTTATCGCTAATTTAGCTGATGATGCTGAATTAGAAATTGAATTAAGAGTTGGAAGAGGCCGTGGTTACGTGCCAGCTGAAGAAATGTCGTTTGAAGAAGAGGATATTAATCTAATTCCTATCGATGCAATCTTCACTCCAATTAAATCAGTTAAGTTCAATGTTGAGAATGTTCGTGTAGGACAGCGTACCGATTATGAAAAATTGGTAATGGATGTTGAAACCGATGGATCTGTAAATGCTAAAGAAGCTCTTACCATTGCTGGTAAAATTCTTAAAGAGCATATCGAAAAATTCATCACTGAAAAAATTGAAGAGCCATTTACACAAGAGGAAGAAGAAGTTGACGCAGAGAAGCAACGAGTTGCTAATCTGTTGAGAACTAGTATTGAAGATCTGAATCTAAGTGTAAGAGCTTATAACTGCTTGAAATCTGCTAATATTAATTCTATTGGTGAGTTAGTATCTAGAGATGAGCAAGACCTATTAAAGTTCCGTAACTTCGGTAAGAAATCTTTGACCGAGCTTTTAGAAGTTATTGAAGAGAAGAATCTTCAGTTCGGAATGGATGTATCAAAATATTTAGACTAAGTAGTAAAGGAATAAAAAATGCGCCATAGAGTAAAAGGTAGAAAACTAAGTCGTACGGCTTCTCACAGAAGAGCAACAATGCGTGCACTTGCTATCGCTCTTATCAGAGAGCATAGAATTGTTACTACTGTAGCCAAAGCCAAGGAACTAAGAATGTTTGTTGAACCTCTGATTACACGTGCTAAAGAAGACGTGCATCACAATAGAAAAGAGGTTTTCTCATCGCTTCAAAACAAAGAGGCTGTGAAGGCCATCTTTGATGAAGTAGGACCAAAGGTTGGTGACAGACCTGGTGGGTACACTAGAGTGATCAAAGCTGGCTTTAGAGCTGGTGATGGAGCCGAAATGGCAATCATTGAGTTAGTAGATTTCAATGATATTCAACCAGAAGGAAATACTACTAAGAAGAAGCGTACTCGTAGAGCTGGTAAGGCGAATAAGCCAACCACAGATGAGGCCGTAGAAGCTAAATCTGAAGCAACTACTGAAGAAGTAGAGGCTAGCGAAGAGACGTCGTCAGAAGAAGAGTCTTCCGACAAAAAATAATTATTGAATTATTGTTACAAGAAGTGTTGTACACTTGTACGACACTTCTTTTTTTGTGCCCTAATACCCCCAGAGAGTATTAAAAACGGCACCGTCAAAAAAAGTTTAGATTTTTTCTAAAATAAAGTTGACATCGAGGTGAAACATCCCGTATCTTTGGAATCTGTTTCGGAAATGAAATCATCACAACGAAACAAACAGTTCTTTGGACATTATTGAAGCATAAGACAGATTGTTTGTGCGAGCTTATGAAGTTATTCTTTTGAATGATGGAGTGTAGGACCGAGCTCACAGAGTATATATAAATTATTTACAATGGAGAGTTTGATCCTGGCTCAGGACGAACGCTGGCGGCGGGCTTAACACATGCAAGTCGAAGGAGAAGGTGACTGCTTGCAGTCACTGGAGACTGGCGGACGGGTGAGTAACGCGTAGCTAACCTGCCTTTAGCTGGGGGATAACATTCCGAAAGGGATGCTAATACCGCATAATGCAGCGGGGCCGCATGGCCACAGTTGTTAAAGGTTTCGACCGGCTAGAGATGGGGCTGCGTACTATTAGTTAGTTGGTGAGGTAACGGCTCACCAAGGCGATGATAGTTAGGGGGTCTGAGAGGATGATCCCCCACACTGGGACTGAGACACGGCCCAGACTCCTACGGGAGGCAGCAGTGAGGAATCTTGCGCAATGGGCGAAAGCCTGACGCAGCCACGCCGCGTGCCGGATGAAGGCCCTATGGGTTGTAAACGGCTTTTGAGGAGGAAGAACGACTGGATTTCGATCTGGTGTGACGGTACTCCTTGAATAAGCACCGGCTAACTCCGTGCCAGCAGCCGCGGTAATACGGAGGGTGCAAGCGTTGTCCGGAATCATTGGGTGTAAAGGGTGCGTAGGCGGGCTATTAAGTCTGGGGTGAAATCTTGCCGCTTAACGGTAAAATGGCCCTGGATACTGGTAGTCTTGAGTGTAGAAGAGGTAAGTGGAATTCGTAGTGTAGCGGTGAAATGCATAGATATTACGAAGAACATCAGTGGCGAAGGCGGCTTACTGGTCTACAACTGACGCTGAGGCACGAAAGCGTGGGGAGCGAACAGGATTAGATACCCTGGTAGTCCACGCTGTAAACGATGCATACTAGGTGTTGGCCTTTCGGGGCCAGTGCTGCAGTTAACGCATTAAGTATGCCACCTGGGGAGTACGTCGGCAACGATGAAACTCAAAGGAATTGACGGGGGCCCGCACAAGCGGTGGAGCATGTGGCTTAATTCGATGCAACGCGAGGAACCTTACCTGGGCTAAATCCACAACGCTACCTCTGGAAACAGAGGGTTTCTTCGGAACGTTATGGAAGGTGCTGCATGGCTGTCGTCAGCTCGTGCCGTGAGGTGTTGGGTTAAGTCCCGCAACGAGCGCAACCCCTGTAGTTAGTTACCAGCACGTAATGGTGGGGACTCTAGCTAGACTGCCTACGCAAGTAGTGAGGAAGGTGGGGACGACGTCAAGTCATCATGGCCCTTACGTCCAGGGCTGCACACGTGCTACAATGGATGGTACAGAAGGTCGCCACTCAGCGATGAGGAGCAAATCTTTAAAACCATTCTCAGTTCGGATCGGAGTCTGCAACTCGACTCCGTGAAGTTGGAATCGCTAGTAATCGCGTATCAGCAACGACGCGGTGAATACGTTCCCGGGCCTTGTACACACCGCCCGTCAAGCGATGGAAGTCAGGAGTACCTAATGTCGGTGAGCCAACCCTTTGGGGGGCAGCTGCCTAGGGTAAGCCTGGTAACTGGCGCTAAGTCGTAACAAGGTAGCCGTACCGGAAGGTGCGGCTGGATCACCTCCTTTCTAAGGAGAGCAACGACGTTTTACACGAGCTCGTAACAAACAATCTGTCCTATGCTGCAAAATGGAAAGCAGAGCAGTGGAGGTAGCCTGCGGCCAGCGCGTAGCTGGTGAGGTGCAACCGCCCAAGTAATTGGGGCTTGTAGCTCAGGTGGTTAGAGCGCACGCCTGATAAGCGTGAGGTCGGAGGTTCAAGTCCTCCCAAGCCCACTTTTCCAAAGAGAGGGGGCTATAGCTCAGCTGGCTAGAGCACCTGCTTTGCAAGCAGGGGGTCCGGGGTTCGAATCCCCGTAGCTCCACACATTTTTAAGGTGGCCGGGCGCGAGGCGCAGCCGCTGTGGATGGCATAATAGAGTGAGTGGGTTGGCAACAACCCCGGTCTTATGCGCGATAATTAATGAATATTGTTGGTTGGCCCTTGCGGGTGCAACTGGCCCTACCGCGGGGTACGCGGAGTTCTTTGACATGGTGAAAAAGTATAACAATGTAAGGTTTGATGAGGATTCTCATCAGACCCAGTATCACGTATTATGTACGTGATGCGCCTAGGGTAGCTGCGAGAGGTGTAGTACTTCTCGCGGCCCACAAAAACAAGCTCAAATAACTGCGTATGCTTGTGCGCCTCGCGAGGGGTCGTGCAAGTCATATAAAATAAGCAATGAAGGGCACACGGTGGATGCCTAGGCATGCAGAGGCGAAGAAGGACGTGTAAAGCTGCGATAAGCTGCGGGGAGTTGCAAAAGAACTTTGATCCGCAGATTTCCGAATGGGGCAACCCACTCTAATTTATTAGGGTATCCTTTCGAGGAGGCATACCCGGGGAACTGAAACATCTAAGTACCCGGAGGAAGAGAAAACAATAGTGATTCCCCAAGTAGTGGCGAGCGAACGGGGAGGAGCCCAAACCATGTCCTACGGGGCGTGGGGTTGTAGGACCTGCGTAATTCAAGTAATCTTAAATCGAAGCTGTCTGGAAAGCAGCGCCACAGAAGGTGAAAGCCCTGTAGGTGTACCGATTATTTGAAGGCGGGTATCCTGAGTAGCGCGAGGCCGGTGAAACCTTGCGTGAACCAGCCGGCACCATCCGGTAAGGCTAAATACATCTGCATGACCGATAGTGAACCAGTACCGTGAGGGAAAGGTGAAAAGAACGCCGAGAAGGCGAGTGAAATAGTACCTGAAACCGTGTGCTTACAAGCGGTCGGAGCAGCATTTATGTTGTGACGGCGTGCCTTTTGTATAATGAGCCTACGAGTTGCTCCTGTTGTGCGAGGTTAAGCCCCTTAGGGGTGGAGCCGTAGCGAAAGCGAGTCTGAATAGGGCGTGCAGTACAGCGGGGCAGACGCGAAACCAAGTGATCTATCCATGGTCAGGGTGAAGCGGTGGTAAGACACCGTGGAGGCCCGAACCGGTTGACGTTGAAAAGTCTTCGGATGAACTGTGGATAGGGGTGAAAGGCCAATCAAACTTGGAGATAGCTCGTACTCCCCGAAATATATTTAGGTATAGCGTCTGGTTTTGTCTCACCGGAGGTAGAGCACTGATTAGGCTAGGGCCCTTCACCGGGTACCAAACCTAGACAAACTCCGAATACCGGTGACGAGCCGCCAGGCAGTCAGTCGCAGGGTGATAACGTCCTGTGGCGAGAGGGGAACAACCCAGACCACCAGCTAAGGCCCCTAAATACAGGCTAAGTTGATCAAAGAAAGTTGAGTTGCTCAGACAACTAGGAGGTTGGCTTAGAAGCAGCCATTCCTTTAAAGAGTGCGTAATAGCTCACTAGTCAAGCGACTCGGCGTCGATAATAAGCGGGCATAAGTCTGTTGCCGAAGCTGTGGGATTGAAAGATCGGTAGGGGAGCATTCCAGTGGCGTTGAAGTTGTCTCGCGAGAGATGGTGGAGCGACTGGAAGCGAAAATGTAGGCATGAGTAACGATAAGACGGGTGAAAAACCCGTCCACCGTAAACCCAAGGGTTCCTGATCAACGCTAATCGGATCAGGGTTAGTCGAGACCTAAGGTGTACCCGGTAATGCCGGGGAAGCCGATGGCAAAGCGGTTAAATATTCCGCTACCGCGACCAACGCGTGGCTAAGGCGTGACGCAGAAGTGACACTCCCGCGTGCTGACGAATGCACGTTAAAGGGCGTAGGCCAGGAGATAGGCAAATCCGTCTCCTATTAAGGCTGAAACCTGACAGTACCTGGATTCTTCGGATGAAGGGATAGTGGAGGTAATCATGCTGCCAAGAAAAGCGTCGTAGTTTGTTGGAAGCGCTCGTACCCCAAACCGACACAGGTGGGTGAGGAGAGTATCCTCAGGTGCTCGAGTAATTCATGGCTAAGGAACTAGGCAAATTAGATCCGTAACTTCGGGAGAAGGATCCCCTGACTTTGTCAGGGCGCAGTGAAAAGGCCCAAGCGACTGTTTACCAAAAACACATGTCTCTGCTAAGCCGTAAGGCGATGTATAGGGACTGACACCTGCCCGGTGCTGGAAGGTTAAAGAAGGGGGTTAGCTTCGGCGAAGCCCTTGACTGAAGCCCCAGTAAACGGCGGCCGTAACTATAACGGTCCTAAGGTAGCGAAATTCCTTGTCGGGTAAGTTCCGACCTGCACGAATGGTGTAACGACTTGGGCACTGTCTCGGCCATGAGCTCGGTGAAATTGTGGTATCGGTGATGACGCCGATTACCCGCAGCGGGACGAAAAGACCCCGTGAACCTTTACTACAACTTTACATTGGCTTTAGCTGTAATATGTGTAGGATAGGCGGGAGGCTTTGAAGCGGCGTCGCCAGGCGTCGTGGAGCCATCCTTGAAATACCGCCCTTGTTACAGGTGAAGTCTAACCCTTACGGGGGAACAGTGTATGGTGGGTAGTTTGACTGGGGCGGTCGCCTCCTAAAGAGTAACGGAGGCTCCCAAAGGTACCCTCAGCACGGTTGGCAATCGTGCGTAGAGTGTAAAAGCATAAGGGTGCTTGACTGCGAGACATACAGGTCGAGCAGGCACGAAAGTGGGGTTTAGTGATCCGGTGGCACCGCATGGAAGGGCCATCGCTCAAAGGATAAAAGGTACTCCGGGGATAACAGGCTTATCTCCCCCAAGAGTTCATATCGACGGGGAGGTTTGGCACCTCGATGTCGGCTCATCGCATCCTGGGGCTGGAGAAGGTCCCAAGGGTTTGGCTGTTCGCCAATTAAAGCGGTACGCGAGCTGGGTTCAGAACGTCGTGAGACAGTTCGGTCTCTATCTGCTGTGGGCGTTGGAATATTGAGGAGGGCTGCTCCTAGTACGAGAGGACCGGAGTGGACGAACCGCTAGTGTACCTGTTGTGTGGTCGCATGCATCGCAGGGTAGCTATGTTCGGAAGTGATAAGCCGCTGAACGCATCTAAGCGCGAAGCACGCTCCAAGATAAGTATTCCCTATGAGCCTCCTGGAAGACGACCAGGTTGATAGGCGGCAGGTGTACGCATGGTAACATGTTTAGCCGAGCCGTACTAATTAGGCCATTGGCTTTGTTTATATGGCTTGCACCGCCACCTCGGCGGGCAAGTGCAGTAACAGCTCTTGTTATACTTTTTCTTCACCCCGAGCAATCGGGGACATGTCAAAGAACTTACTTTTTTTATTGAATCATTTTTTGAAGGTGGCCATTGCGCAGGGGTCCCACCCGTTCCCATCCCGAACACGGAAGTTAAGCTCTGCAGCGCCGATGGTACTGCAATCGTGGTAGAGTAGGTCGCCGCCTTCTTTTTATTTTTTACCCTAAACCCTTTATTCACACCGAATAAAGGGTTTTTTTATGCCCTTTAGT
>NZ_AQXH01000009.1 GCF_000375465.1 Balneola vulgaris DSM 17893 | reverse complement strand
CCGTTAAGCGCGCCTAAAGCAGAACCTTGAATTACTGGAATCTCGTCGCCATCAAATTCGTAGCTGCTTAGTAGCTCACGTACTTCAAGCTCTACAAGCTCTAGAAGTTCTTCATCGTCTACTAAATCAACTTTGTTCATGAACACTACGATCTGAGGTACACCTACCTGACGTGCAAGAAGGATGTGCTCACGTGTTTGTGGCATAGGACCATCTGTTGCTGCTACCACCAAGATAGCACCGTCCATCTGCGCCGCACCCGTTACCATGTTCTTCACATAATCGGCGTGACCTGGGCAATCTACGTGTGCGTAGTGACGATTCTCAGATTCGTACTCTACGTGCGCCGTTGCAATGGTAATACCACGCTCGCGCTCTTCCGGAGCATTGTCAATCTGGTCGAATGCTTGCGCCGTTCCACCATAAGTCTTCGCCATTACCGTTGTAATTGCCGCTGTAAGGGTAGTTTTACCATGATCTACGTGTCCAATGGTTCCCACATTAACATGCGGCTTGGTGCGTTGAAAGGTCTCTTTTGCCATGATTAAATCTTGTTTGTTTGTATAAGTTAAAAAAACGATTACCGACCTGAGCCGATAGTCGGACTTGAACCGACGACCCCTTCCTTACCATGGAAGTGCTCTACCACTGAGCTATATCGGCTTCTCTGAGAGCGAGCGACCGGGATCGAACCGGCAACATTCAGCTTGGAAGGCTGACACTCTACCAATTGAGTTACGCTCGCTATTCGTGGGGAGAGCAGGATTCGAACCTACGAAGTCTTACGACAACAGATTTACAGTCTGCCCCAGTTGGCCGCTTTGGTATCTCCCCATTATTTCAAAAAATGAGCCAGTGGCCGGAGTCGAACCGACGACCGACGGTTTACAAAACCGTTGCTCTACCAACTGAGCTACACTGGCTTTTTCGAAAGACTGGAAAATTAACGATTGTTTAGTTTACAGTCAACATCAGATAGGGCAAAAATTTCACTCTTTTGAATTTTTTTTTGCACCTTCTTTTTTTCGAGCGCGGAATATAAATCTAATTCCTACTACTAATCCAATAAATAGTAATACTATTTTTCCGTACGTGGATAGATAACCCCCTATTACTTCCCAATTATCACGCACATACCACCCCGCAAATAATAATAACGCGTTCCACAGCAGTGAACTAAAAAATGAATTCATCACCGTTAATGGCACATTTAATCCCGACATTCCGGTAGTCAATGATATCACAGATCGAGTGCCTGCTAAGAATCGGTTCCCAAAAACGACCCATTGCCCCCATCTTGCCATCCATTTTTTTCCTTTTTTAAAATACTTGTAATCGAAAAACCTGAGAATGAAATGACTGTCTTTATTCTCTTCAATTTGACTACCCCATTTATGCCCCAACCAATACATCGTCATAAAACCGAGCACGGATGCAAAAACGGTATCTGCAAGTATTAATGAAAAATCTATGAGTCCCTCCGCGGCTAAGTATCCACCGAAAGCGACAATAACATCTCCTGGAACGGGCGGGATAATGTTCTCTAGATATGCGATTGCAAAAAAGATCAGATAAACCCCAACAGGCGGCATCACACTTATCCAATCAATGATGCCGTGTATAATTTGGTCAGCCATTTTGGTCAATTTTAAATAGCAACAAACTAGCGGAAGCTGAAATGCCTTCCATTCTACCTGTAAACCCCAGCTTTTCTGAAGTGGTGGCTTTAACAGAAACATCTTCTATGTCTACCGCAAGGTCTTGGGCAATTGTTTCTCTGATAGCGTAGATATAGGGAGCTAGCTTGGGCTTCTCCGCTACAACTGTAGCGTCTAGATTACCTAGCTCATACCCGAGCTTCTTTATCAAGTCGTAAGCCTCTCTAAGTAAAATTCTACTATCTACATTTTTATACTTAGGATCTGTATCTGGAAAATGCTTACCAATATCCCCTAGTGAGAGCGCGCCGAATAAAGCATCGGTTATTGCATGCAGCAGCACATCCGCATCTGAGTGCCCTACCAAACCTAATTCAAACGGGATTTTCACCCCACCAATAATAAGATCACGATTGGGGCCAAATTTGTGCACATCATAACCATAACCAATCCGAATACTCTTCATAGTTTTTCCTTTAAAATGAATTCAGCAATTTTTAAATCTATGGGGTAGGTAATTTTAAAATTATCCCGTTCTCCTTCCACTACTTTCACCTCATAACCAGCATATTCAACCAATGAAGCATCGTCGGTACCTAGAAAACCTTCATCAATCGCCTTTTGATTTGCTTCAATGATGATATGTTTCTGAAAAATCTGAGGCGTTTGAGCCTGCCACATCGCCGATCTATCAGGAGTCTCCAGTATGGTTAAATCAGTATTGACCTTTTTCAAGGTGTCCTTAGCTCTAACGGCAACAATAGCTCCGTCATAATTCTCAGCGGTATCAAAGCACTGTACAATAACTTCCTCTGAAATAAATGGCCGTACTGCATCGTGGATAGCAACAAGTTCAACTTCATCAGCTAGTGTTTCCAAGGCATTCTGAATAGAAAACTGCCGTTCGCTCCCTCCTTCAATTACATCGAATTGAATATGCCCAGCATTCAGTTTTTCACAAATCGCACGCACCTTCTCCATATAAGGAGCAGAAGTTGCGATAATAATTTGGTGCATACCCGGTATATTTATGAATTGCGAAAGGGTATGCTGTAAGATGGGCGCTCCACCGAGTGGAAGAAAAGGTTTAGGAATCTCGGAACCCAAACGGGTTCCGGATCCTGCAGCCGGTATTATTGCGGCTTTAATACTCAATTATATTACAAGCATTGCATCGCCAAAAGAAAACAGACGATAGTTTTCTTTCTTCGCTTCTTCGTACGCCTTCATCATGAAGTCGTAACCACCAAAAGCGGCAGCAAGCATGAGCAATGTTGACTCAGGTCTATGGAAATTTGTTACTAGTCCTTCAGTAATCTTGAATTGGTAAGGTGGGTATATAAACTTGTCTGTCCAACCTGTACCCATTTTTGACAATCCACTTGCCATCACACTTGTTTCAATTGCTCGAACAGCACTTGTACCAATAGCCACTACTTTTTTCTTCTTAGACTTTAGTGCTACGTTAATTTTATCTGAAGTGTCTTTTGAAATAAAGTAGTTCTCTGAATCCATTCTGTGCTTCGTCAAATCCTCTACTTCTACATTCCTGAATGTTCCCCAACCGATGTGTAAGGTAATAGGCAACATCTCAACGCCTTTAGCTTCAATCTTCTTGATCAAATCTTCAGTAAAGTGCATACCTGCTGTTGGTGCCGCAACCGCGCCACGCTCAGTAGCATAAATTGTTTGGTATTGCTCTTTATCTTCATCAACAGGCTCACGCTCGATGTATGGAGGTAATGGCATTTTTCCTAAAGCATCTAAACGCTCATACAGCTCATCATTGGTTCCTTCAAAGAGGAAACGAATGGTACGACCACGTGATGTTGTATTATCTACAACCTCGGCCATGAGCTCTTGGTCTTCTTCGCCGAAATAAAGCTTGTTACCAATTCGAATTTTACGCGCTGGCTCAACTAACACATCCCAAAGCATATTCTCTGGTTGAAGCTCACGTAGTAAAAACACTTCAATATCCGCTTCGGTTTTCTCTTTCTTTCCATTCAGGCGAGCTGGAAATACTTTCGTATTATTGTACACAATAACATCGCCTTCATTTAAATACTCGTGAATATCGGAGAATTTACGGTGTTCAATAGTTTCTTCAGCTCTGTTAAGAACCATAAGACGTGCATCGTCTCTTTTCTCTAATGGTTTGTCTGGCACGTTTAGGCCTTCGAGTTCGTATCTAAAATCGGTGAGTTTCATCTCTCCTCGTATTGAATGGAGTTAGTAAATTGCTTATTTGAAAAGTTGGATAATATAGCCCTTTAGCTAGTTTTTAACAACCACGATTAGAAGCAGTCTCTTATTTCTTATTACCGACTGTTTGTTTATACTTATTACTGCATTTCATCGTTGAAGGGCAAATCATATACATCATGAAAAAATATATCTACTTATTTACACTCGTCTTTGTTTTTATAACCACTGATGCATTCTCTCAAATGAGAGGCGATGTGTCTACTCCTTTTGATTATCAAGGCTCGGTAATAAATACGACTAGCGCTACCGTTCAGAGTAGATTGAATAAATTTTTCAGTCGCGTGAAGATGAGCCACTCTTATTCGATGTCGTTTGGTTCTTATGGTGGCAGTTACCAAAATCTTAATGCATACACCAACACTATGCAGATTGCATTCAACGATCGTTTGAATGGCCGTGTTGATGTTTCTTTTCTCCACTCTCCATTTGGTGGCACTAACTTATATGGGCAAGCGCAAAACAAGCCTCAAGTTTTAATTAGCAATGCTGAGTTAAATTATAAAATTAGCGACAATGCTATGATTCGATTTCAGTATCAGCAGCTGCCGAATTCTTATTTAGGCTCACCGTTTGGATATGGGTACAACAGATATAATAGATATAACCGGTATAATCCCTGGTATTGATTGGACTTCTTGAATGAGTGAAACTAAAGATGGAGCATCGGCTTCACCGAATCCCCTTTATCTAAATGCCGCAATTGCTTTCCTGTCTGTTCTACTATTAGGACTTCTTATTGCACTTGCTACACGTATTATCTATCCAAGAGTATTTAATGAACGTGCTGACCAAAGCACAGAACTTATAGGCCGAATCATTCAACTTGAAGTTCTTAATGGCTGCGGCGTTCCTGGCATTGCCAACAACTTCACTGGGTTATTGCGCGACAATGGGTTTGATGTTGTTGAAACAGGAAACTTCGAACGATTTGATGTTCAGGAAACCATGGTTATTTCCAGAAGCTCATCTTTAGATAATGCACGTAGAGTTGCTCTCGCCCTTGGTGTAAGTGAAGAAAACATCATTAGAGAAGAATCTCCTCATTTCTATTTAGATGTAACGGTAGTGTTGGGTAGCGACTATGAAAAACTAAAGACTGAATAGCCGTTACTTTTTTTTACACCCCAAGCTTCACTAAACGATTGTAATTAATACAACAGCCTTTATCTATAAAATTTGCTGGGGCATAATTCTTAAAGAGTGCTCTATTTTTAACGCCCACCTACCTCTAAGTTTTTATTTTCAAATCTTTTTATCGATCATCTATTCTTGGAGTTTCTAAGCCAATACTCCACTTATTATGGGAAACGGGTTACAATAATCATTGGCTTTCACTTATGATTTATTCATCAAAGCCATCAAACGAGGAGATTTTGCAGTGTGTACAACTTGTACGTGCTGGGGATAAGTGTGCGTTTGAGAATTTATTCAAGCATTTTTATGCTCAGCTTTGTGAGTTTGCCTTCCAGTATGTGAAAAACCGCCAATGCGCTGAAGATATCGTTCAATTGTTGTTTCTTCATATATATGAAAAAGGCGAAGAATGGAACCCAACTGGGAATATTAAATCCTATTTATTCACAGCTGTTCGAAATCGGTCGTTAAACTATTTACGATCTCAAAGTAAAACTAATGACCATCAATCATTAGACAACCCCTCTAGTGACGCGCTCAAATTATCGCACACCCATGTTGAGGAAGAACTTTATGCTCAGGATTTAAATAGGGCCATACAAAGTGCATTTGAAAACATGCCAGACCAACGACGGCGAATTTTTATGCTTAGCAGAGAAAGCAATTTAACATACCGAGAGATCGCAAAAGTATTGGGTATATCAATTAAAACGGTAGAAACTCAGATGGGTAGAGCCTTAAAACTACTCCGAAAAGAACTGAATATTTTCTTTACGTTAATAAAAAATTAAATCTGTTGTAGGGGTACCCTAACTAAAAATGTGTCTTACAGGTAAATAAAAGTTTACTTGTATGAGCTACCGACCAAAACCGGGGAATTCAGATTGGGATTTATTAGCGAAGTATTTTTCTGGTAATACTTCAGAAACTGAGTCTAAAAAGATTGAGCAATGGGCTCAATCTAGCCCTAAGAATCAAGAATTATTTAGAAGCGCTGAAGAAGCGTGGGAAGCAAGCCGTAGTTCTCGTCAACTTTGGGATACGGATGCGGCTTGGAATACCCTTCAACAAAAAATTGACGAGCGTTCCGTAAGCAAAGCTCAGAATAAATTACACAGTTACAAGTCTGCAAGAACACGCAATCGACTTGTACCTCTCCTTAAAGTAGCAGCGATACTATTTGTGGTCGCTTCATCGGTAACAGCTTATTACCAATACTTTGCAAACACCTCTGTATTAGAAGTAGTGGAGTTGGCCCCTGAAAAAGTCTTTACTAATAAAAAAGGTCAACGTTCAACCTTACAGCTCCCAGATAATAGTAAAGTTCATTTAGCCGCTGATAGCCGATTGGTGTTGAAGTCAGGGTTTAATGATACAGAACGAAGAGTATTTATAGAAGGCGAAGCATTTTTTGAGATTACACATAATGCTTCAAAGCCATTCAAAGTAGAATCAGATCATGGGTTAGTAACAGTTCTAGGTACAAAGTTTAATGTAAACGCATATCCGGAACTCACTCAACAAGAAGTTGCCGTGGCAGAAGGTAAAGTCTCATTTAATGCTATAGAGGGAAATAGCACCCCGGCCATTTTAACAGCTGGTACACTTGGGATTTTACCTTTTAACGGTGACAACATAAGTATACAAAGAATAGAAAACATTGAATGGTATACAGGTTGGATCAACGGCCAACTCATATTCAATGACACTCCGCTTACTTCGGTAATTACGAAGCTAGAACGATGGTACGATATTAAATGCGAGATAAAAGGGGAAAGTATTGGCTCAAAAAGGCTCACCGGTACCTTTGAAAATCAACGGCTTAGTGAGGTTCTTGATGCCATTTCGATGTCATTAAACCTCAAACATGGGAAAGTAGAAGGCACGTATGTGTTTTCCCAAAGTTAAGCTGCATTTAACACGCCTTGATAACAAGGCACCCTTACCCAACACAAAAATAGTTTTAGGTGAGGCTTTAATGTTAACACAACACGAAGGAGATAAACTATGAGGAAACATGCTACTGTAATGTTTGCTTTGTTTTTGGCAATGTTCGTTGGTTTCGCTCAACCGAGCGCAATCGGACAGGACCAAAATTCTAACTTTGTACCATTAGATTGGTACGCACACAATGAGAGCACCTCAGCTTTCAAACAAAAAATTGATATCGATCTTAAAAACCTATTGCTCGAAGATGCTTTAAAAGCTATCGAGAAAAAAGGTAAGATCCGTTTGACTTACGATCGTGCAATTCTTCCTAAAAAGAGAGTTACACTATCTAGATCAAACATTTCCATTATAGATGCTATCACTGCAGCTATTTCAAATACTCCACTTAAAGTGATGGCATCTCCATCTGGCCAAGTGGTAATTATGGAAAACAAGAGTAGTAATGAAGTAGTACTAAACAGTATCATCGCTGGTACTGTTTATGATACTCAAACGGGTGAGACCATCCCTGGTGCAAACGTATTCTTAGAAGGTACTGGAAAAGGTGCCCCTACTAATGCTGATGGGATGTACTCACTTACAAATGTTCAGCCAGGTGATTACGAGATCACAGCTAGCTTAATGGGTTACAAAAAAGTTACTAAAGAGATTTCTGTTGGCTCTGACGAGCAGATCAAAATGGACTTCGAATTGAGCCCAAATGCTTTAACCATGGATGAGGTTGTGGTTAGTGGTATGGTTGATCCTATTGATGGGAAAAAAGTTCCTTTTTCTGTAGGTAAAGTAAGCAAGCAGAATATCGCGGCCGTACCAACTACTAACTCAGCTCTTGGAGCAATTCAGGGTAAAGTAGC
The DNA here is from genome assembly GCF_000375465.1 of Balneola vulgaris DSM 17893. Taxonomy (NCBI): domain Bacteria; kingdom Pseudomonadati; phylum Balneolota; class Balneolia; order Balneolales; family Balneolaceae; genus Balneola; species Balneola vulgaris. The sequence goes on along the minus strand of NZ_AQXH01000009.1, from coordinate 42,526 downwards.
GGGTGTACAAATTGTTCGTGGTTCTGGTCAGCCAGGTACCGGAGTGAACATTCTTCTAAGAACTCCTACCTCAATTTCAGGAAGTAGCAACAGCCCTATGTATGTAGTAGATGGCGTTGTACTTGGTACTTCATTTGGTGGTACAACAGTTGATTTAGAGTCGTTAGACATTGAAAATGTTGAGGTAATTAAAGGTGCCGCTGCAGCTTCACTATACGGTTCTCGTGCTGCGGGTGGTGTAATTTCTATTACAACATCACGTGGTAAAGGATTAAAGCTTGATGAAACTAGAATCACTTATCGTGGTGAGCTAGGTTTAACTGCTGCTCCTACGAGCCTTCCACTTACAATCCACCATTACTATCAGACTAACGCTCAAGGTGAGTTCATTGATGGATCAGGGAATGTGACTACAGACCCAAATTCTCGTGTTATTTCTGATGATCGTATTATGGATAATGATTATGGTGTTCCATTGTACGACAACGTAGCTACTTTCTTTAAGCCAGGTAGCTTCCAAACACATAGTGTAAGTGTTAGCCAAAGATTGGATAAAACCAATTTCATGATATCAGCTAACAACTATCAGGAAGAAGGTTCTTTAGAAAATAACGATGGTTTCCAGCGTAATAACTTCCGTGTAAACTTAGATCATATTATTAGTGATAAGTTCTACATTAGTGCAAGTGCTTACCACAACCGTTCTAAGAGAGACAACTTATCCGGTTCTCCATTTTGGGATTTATTGATGTACCCTAACACGGTTGATTTAGGCGTTAAAGATGAAGAAGGCAATTACATCATGCAGCCAGATCCATCAGTAAATGCTGAAAACCCAATTTGGCGTCAGTCTTCTCGTGATAACTTCACAGAAAGAGCACGAACTTTAGCTAGTATCGACTTAAAGTTCTCTCCATTTGATTGGTTAAATGCTTCAGCGAATATGAGTTATGACCGCTCTGATATTTTGAGTCAATCTTATGTACCAAAAGGAACTCCTGTATCGGTTACTTCCGATGCTCGTTCTGATGGTTACCTAAGCCGTGGAATTTCTTACACAGATGCACTAAATGGTTCTGTAAGTTTAAGTGGCCTTAAGCGTTTCGGGAAATTAAATACCCGTGTTACTGCTCGTGCGATGTTTGAAAGTGAAAGCTACAACTATGTTGGAGCTGAAGGTGAAGATTTCGGATTAGCAGATCTACCTGATTTAAGCTTTGCTCGTGATCAGTTTGCATCATCTTCATCTCAAGACATCCGTTCGAATGGTTACTTCATTCAAGCTGGACTTGATTATGACGACAAATACATCGCCGATTTATTATTAAGACGTGATGGTAGTTCATTATTTGGCCCTGAAGCTAGATGGAACAACTACTATCGTATTGGTCTTAGTTACCGACTATCTATGGAAGACTGGTGGACTTTTGATGACATCACAGAATTCAAATTACGTTACTCTCGTGGTACAGCTGGTGGACGTCCTGGATTCAGCTACCGTTACGAAACTTGGAGCTATAGTGCATCAAGCGGTAGTGTTTCAAAAAACACCTTAGGTAACAAAAACCTAAAACCAGAGATTACGACCGAGCAAGAGTTTGGTGTTGATTTCATCTTATTAGACAAGTACTCATTCCAGTTTTCTTATGTGAAGCAGCTTACTGAGCAGCAGTTATTACAACGTCCACAGCGTGCGGTAACAGGTTACCCAAGTCAGTGGGTAAATGACGGTTCTCAGTCTGGTAAAACTTTAGAAGCTACCTTTGAAGCTCAAATTTACAATACTCGTGATATGAGATGGTCTGCTACCATTGTTGCCGATCATTCAATCAGTCAAATTGAAGAATGGAATCGCCCTTCATTTTTTGATGGATTACAGTTAATTGAAGCAGGTGCAAGTCTTGGCGACATGTGGGGTGAATATCACTACACAAGCTTAGATCAACTACCTGAGAGTCTTCAACCATTCCGTGATAACTTCCAGGTTAACGATGATGGCTATGTAGTGGCTGTAGGCGCTGGCAACTCTTGGAAAGATGGTCTTACTAATAACCTATGGGGAACCAACGTAACAGTTGATGGAGAAAATTACTCATGGGGTACACCTATTATCGCTACTGATGAAGAAGGTCTTCCTGAGTTGGTTAAAGTTGGATCAAGTTTACCAGATTTAAATCTTGGTTTCCTTAACAACTTCTTTTACAAAGGGTTCACTGTTCATACTCACTTACACGCTCAAATTGGCGGTAATGTATACAACCAAACTCGTCAGAGACTATACCAGCATTCACGCCACGGTGATATGGATCAAAGTGGAAAAAGTGATGCTGCTAAGAAGCCTTTCGATTACTACTACGCACTGTACAACTTCAACAACATCACTCAAGAGTTTGCTGAAGATGGTTCATTCGTAAAACTTCGTGAAGTGGCCCTAAAGTACACTTTAGGAAAAGATAAGCTTTCAAATTTAGGGTTAGGAAATGGTGTTGAGTCGATCTCATTTGGTATGATTGGCCGTAACCTATTCACCATCTCTAATTACTCAGGATTCGATCCAGAAGTAGGATCTGTATTAAGCCGTTACGACAGCTTTGGATACCCAGTTACCCGTTCATTCACTGGTAGCATTGAAATTGCATTCTAAACTTATCGAATCAAAGAATTTAATTACCTAATTATGTTTAATAAAAATAAATACAAAACGAAGGGATCTATTCGTTCTAAAGTGCTAAAAGGATTTTCCGTACTAGCTCTTACCGGATTCATCTCTTGTCAAGACCTTGATGTAGTAAATACTAATGCTCCTGATCGCGAGCGAGCATTAAGTAACCCAGGTGATGTGGAAGTACTTATCTCAAGTACCTTTCAAGATCTTTGGGGTCGTACTCAAACTTCTGGTACCTCTATCAACTCTATGCCCGTTGTGGCTGATGAGTTTACGGGTACTTACGCTAACAACGCTTCGCTTGAGTTAAGCTCTGAGCCAAGAGTTGCTTACACAAACAACCCTACTTCTTCAGCACACGAAATTGGAAGATATCAGTGGTACGCATGGTATTCTGCTCTTTCAAGTGCAAACGAAGGGCTTACAGCTATCAACAATGGGTTAGTAATTCCTGATGAGAACGGTGATGATGTAACAGCTCGCGCTGAAGCATTTGCTCGTTTCATGCAAGGGGTTAGCCTTGGTTACTTAGGTATGTTATTTGATCAGGCTTCTATTGCTGATGAGAATACCGATCTTGAAGATGCGCAAGCATTAGAGTACCGCCCATATGACGAAGTATTAGACTTCGCGATTGCAAAGTTAGAAGAAGCAATCACATTTATGGAAAACAATACCTTTACACTACCTAGCGAGTGGATTGATGGCAACCCATTATCGAATACCGAAATGGCTAAAGTTGCTCATTCTTATATCGCTCGTATCATGGTATATGGTGCTCGTACTCCAGCTGAGCGTGCAGCTCTAGATTGGGATAAAGTGCTTACTCACTTAGACAATGGTATCACTGAGGACTTTGATGTTACGCTAAGTAGCTCTGGTCTTTATAGCTACTATCTAAACCGTGCTCAAAGCAATGGTTCATACAGATCTCATGCTGATTACAAGTTAATTGGCCCTGCCGATACTTCAGGTGCATACCAAACTTGGATCAATGCTGAGCCTAACGATCGTCAGCCTTTCCTAATCGAAACGCCAGACCGTCGTGTTACCGATGCTGGTGATCCTGAAACGGGTGGTAAATACTTCCGTTACCGTTCAGAAGCTCTTCCTAATCCTGATCGTGGTAGCTACCACATGTCGTACTACCAATGGTACCGCTACAGTGGCGCATACTATACAGGCACTATGACTATCATGTCTATAGAAGAAATGGACCTAATGCGTGCGGAAGCTCATGTTCAAAATGGTGAGCCTGCTCTTGCACTCCCATACGTTAACGACACTCGTGTTAACAATGGTGAATTAGCACCTGTTACCGTAGCTGGTGTACCTGCAGGTTCTATTCCGTTAAACGCGGATGGCAGTGAAGGTTCGTTACTAGATGCTATTTACTACGAGCGTATGCTTGAGTGTGCAGGTACAGATGCTCTTCGTGCATACCTAGATCGTCGTGGTTCAGGTACACTTACCACTGGTACATTCTATCAATTCCCAGTTCCTGGGCGTGAATTACAATCTCTAGGAATGGAGATTTACACCTTTGGTGGAGTTGGCAACGATGGTGCCGCTCAATAAGTAATAATCTTATAGTTGCCGCCACTACTACCATAGTAGCATAGTGGTGGCGACTTTTATTTTCAATCTACTACCTATGAATAATTCATCATTTTCTCGCGTCGCACTTTTAGCTTTTACCGTATTTAGTTTAGCATTAGCAAGTTGTTCGTCATCTAAAGCTATCAACACGAACAGTAACACTTATCAGGTTCGCTTAGGTGTATCAAAACAGAATACTATTGATATTGAAACCCCTCGAATTTTTACACGATTTGGCTATCAGATTCTACGAAACGAAGCCAATGTAGGGGAAATCTTCTACGAAACTAGATGGAAGAAAAGAGCTGCTACAGAAGACGAACGCAAACTTGGTATCAAGCAAGCAAATACCCGATTAACTCTGCGAGCTAAACCACGCGTCACTGCAGGTATTTACTCAGTGATTTTAATTGCAGAAAACCAATACCAAGACACCGAAACCGGCGAGTGGCGACCAAGCCCACTTACGGATATGGCTAAAGACAAGATCAAAGAAATTAGTGACGTTTTTAAAACTGAATTTCAGGTTAAAGGATTGAACTAACGTTCATTACTTCGTTTCTCACTACCTATTTATACAACTTGTAAGCTCACCCTGAGCTAACTCGCATAACCTAGAGCAGGAATGGGAAAACTGACGTTTTCCCATTCTTTTATTGTGATATACTGCTTTATTTAATCACATTGAGATTAAGCCGCCTTATTACGATTTTATATCGTTCAACAAGATCATCGATACATTTCAGAACTTTTTGATATAATCGCCCTATAAGGGTCTATACTGTATATTCTCCTTTGGGTCAGAGGGAATGAGAGCATTCAATAAAGTGAGCATCATACCCAAATGATCTATAATTAGTACATAATAATTTTCCATGACTGATATCCAATCACCTAAAAATCAACAATTTTCAAACGCCTATTCTGAAGAGGATTTAAAGCCTGCAGATGTTTTAAATGTAATTACAGAAGCATTACTCAGTAAAAAGGCTAACGACATTACGGTGCTGGACGTGTCTGAGCTCACAACACTGGCTGAATACTTTGTGGTTTGTCACGGTAACTCTGATGTTCAAGTAAAAGCCCTTGCCGACGCTGTTGAAGATGATGTACTCAAGCAAACTGGTGAAAAGTCGTGGAGAAAAGAAGGCGCTCAAGGAAGAAGCTGGATTATCTTAGATTTTGTAAACATCGTAGTACATGTAATGAGCCAAGAAAAGCGAGAGTTTTACGGTATTGAAAGAATGTGGAACGACGCTAAAGTAACGCACATCAAAGACGAGGCAAAGTAGTTTTATATGGGCTCATCTTTACCAAAAGTACTAATAACTGAGCCTATACCTGACAAATCGATTGAGTTTCTCTCAGATCGATACACAGTAGAAATTGGTGAGAAAGGACGTTTTCAGAATGAAGACGCTTTAATTGAAGCCATCCCTGAATACCATGCTCTACTATGCATGCTATCCAATCCCATTACCAAAAATGTACTTCAAGCGGGCACCAACTTAAAAGTAGTGGCCAATTTTGCCGTTGGCTATAACAATATTGACGTTGAAGCCGCGACCGAGCTTGGAATTAAAGTTGCCAATACTCCTGATGTACTTACTGAGGCCTGTGGTGATTTTGCAATGGGCTTACTCATGGCTGTTTCACGCAAATTCAATGATGCCGAGCAATACTTAAGAGAAGGCCATTTTAAAGGATGGGAACCACTTGGCTTTTTAGGTTTGGAGCTTCGTGGAAAGACATTAGGCATTATTGGCATGGGAAGAATTGGCCAAGCATTTGCTCATCGTGCCAAAGCATTTGGTATGAACATCGCTTATCACAACCGCTCTCCTCTTTCTCAAAAAGAAGAGCAACCATTACAAGCGTCATATATTAAAGACCTAGATCAACTCATTTCAACAAGTGATGTTGTGAGCGTAAATTGTCCACTTACTCCCGAAACACATCATTTGATTAATGAAAGACGATTAGGGCTTATGCAAGAACATGCGCTACTAATCAATATTTCTAGAGGGCCGGTTGTTGATGAGAAAGCCTTAGCTCATGCTCTTCACAACAAACACATTGCGGGGGCTGGATTAGACGTATTTGAAGAAGAGCCTAAAGTTTACCCACATTTACTTACTGCGCCCAATTGCACCATGCTACCTCATATTGCCAGTGCTACTTTTGAAACTCGCGATGCCATTGGTATGTTAGCGGTTCAGGCAATTCACAAAATTCTAAATGGTGATGACCCAAAGAGTATCACAAACTTAGTTAACTAAGCGATTGAATCGGGAACACTTCCATAAAATTTATTTCTATACTGCTTTATTAATATTAGCAGGACTGGGTTATGTAGTAGCTGAAATTTGGCACTTAAAGTCACAACCTGACGAAGCCGAAATTAAGAAGCTAGCCACAGAAAGTGTCGAAAAAGCCGCTTCCGCTTTCCAAGATTATGTGCAAAACTTTGAAGAACAAAGCCTCATAGCCTTTGGAGCTATTCAGTCACAAATCATCAATAATGAACTTTCTGAAGAGGAGATTTATGAGCTTATATCAAATGAGCCAAGTTTTTGGGGAGCTTCATTATTTAAGAACGATTCGCTTATAGTATGGTCGGGCTATACCGAACAGCTTAACGGTCCCCCACCTTTCGTTCCTAAAAAGTTTACCCTTTATGTACTCAGAGACAGAAATGTAAATTACCTGAAGGGTATTAATGCCTTTACCACTGCTGATTCTACCGAATATAGTTTCGTTACCACTACAAAATTAAAGCAACGAAACACCTTAGATATCGGAAGTAATACGGAACTAACGACTTCTGAGATTTTAGATATCGATTTACCATATCCTGTACATTTTAAGTACTTCTCTACCGTTCCTGATGACATCATCTACAAAAAAACGGTTGCTGTTCATGCAAACTTAGAGGCAACAACGGTATATGCCTCACACAGTGATCAACTGTTTTTTGAGCAAAACAGAGAACGACTATATACCAAAGTAAAAATGTTTTTGCTGTTGGTTTTTTTCGGTGTAGGTGGCATGTTGATGATCAATCTCAGTAATCGATTTGATTCAAGGCGTTCTTTTTTAATGCTACTGATTTCCCTCATTCTTGGATGGTCATTGCTTTGGTTACTTCTACCCACTTTAAAACTCGAATTGATTCTTGGTATTAACTCATCACTTCGAGAGCTCATTCATCTTGGACTAAATGCATTTCTAGCCTTCCTTTTTGCGGTACTTATTTCTGAGTTTTATTACTCAAATAGAAACTTTAAAGTAAAAGTGGGGATTAAAGCTAGCACGATCATTTCCCCACTCTTTGGGTTGGTTATCGCTTCTGTTACAACCGCTATTTCAGTTTCTCTGTATGGCTATATCGTAGATACTAATCTTCATATTACTGACCTTAATCTAGTTCCCTCCTTTTCTGTATATCTGCTGTATGCATTTTCAGGAATGCTATGGATTTCAGCTTCGTGGAGTATTGTATATCTGATTGTCATCTTGTTCAAAACCGTAAGTACACGAGGTTTATCCACCCTCTTTTTTATCATTTTCGGTTTTATACTTGGGATGTATTTAGTGGGACTTACTCGACTTCAAGACAATATCGATTGGCTGATTTACACCTCTTCTTCCATCTTCATAGTTCTTATATCGATTTCCTATTTATCGTGGAGAAACACCCTTCACTTACAGTACAAATCAAAGCTTAGGCTTATTCTTTTCATCTGCTTTGTAGCTACCGTGATTTCGTATGTACCCTTCTATAATGGGCAGATTGAACGCCGAAATTCGGTAATGGAAAACCAGGCTAAATCATTTACTCATAATTCTGAAAGCCAAATTGAAAACATCACTATCGAAATATTAATTCGATTGGAAAAACAGTTGTCTGCATTAGAAGTCACTGATTTGGAAGAACAGAGTGATCAATTGATCTCTGAATTTAATGATGAGGTAACGAGTTTAATTGAAAGTAGACAAGAGTGGCAATCATATTCATTTTCCGTCCAACTTATAGACACGAAGGGAGACCCATTAGCTGAATTTACTACCAATTTAAATGCACCTGGTTGGACCAAAACTTTCGACATGTTCAGCTTGGAGATACCCTACGAGCAGGAAAGGATTCGTCGTGATCGATTGAGACCTATCATCCGTGAGAATCCACTTGAACGTCCATCTTCAAGTTACACCACTTATCGTCAAGGTTGGGTTCCAGTTTTTGAATCCCCAACTAGTGAACGAAAAATTGCTTGGGTTATCACTTCCGTGTATCAGGAACAACCACAGTACCGCAAACCGTTACGAGCTGTAGTGGCTAGCAAAAAAGAACAGGAAAAAAATTCTTCGTTTTTGATCAGTGAATATGAAAATGGTGAATTAAAAAGAAGTGCTACCAATGGCCTGCCTATTGAAATCCCAAGTTTAACTGTACTACCCGATGAGATTCTAGAGCAAATAGAACAAGATTCGGTATTCTATAGAAATACTACTTTAGGTGGGCAAGACATCAAAGAGTATTACTGGAAAATTGATGATGGTAATGTAATCCGAGTTGCTACATTCAATACTACCTTTGCTAATCATGCTTTTGGGTTACTCCGCTTCTTTTTCTACTTACTGGCTACACTATTCTTAGTCACCTTAATCCTGCAATGGCAAAAGGATATACTCATAATTGGGTCGAATATACGCTTTAAAGATCGCCTTATTGATCGATTTGTAATCGCTTCGATGCTATGTTTAATCGCATTAATTGCTACTTCATCGGGAACCATTATCAAACAAAGTGCTGAAATTGTAGTTGATGACTTGAATAACAAGTTGGTAAGCGTGGCTAATACCTATGAAAACAGTTCCAATGAAGATGTTACTGAAACGCTATTGTTATCCAGCAACTTATTGAATTCTGATGCGGTACTTTTTAAAGGGAGTGAGTTAATTGGATCTACTGCGCCACAAATATTTTCACAGCATATACTCCCATCACAAGTTCCATGGGATGTATTTAACGCAATCATCAATAATGGTAGTGATGTTGAAATTAGATCTTACAAGTTAGGCGACCAAGACCTGTTGATTGGTTTCAAACCAATTATTTTAAATGGGGAAGTTACTAATATCGCTGCTATCCCAACCTTCCTGAAAACGCCTTCATTCAACGAGCAGTTACTATCAACTACCAGCTATTTGGTTGGGATGTTCTTCATTATTTTTGGTGTATTCATTTTAGGCGCCGCTTATATAGCAAATCAAATGACCACCCCTCTTGAAGAACTTAATGAAGGGATTAAAACGATCTCTGAAGGTAGCCTTGAAACCACTCTTCCAGTAAAAAGTAAAGATGAAATCGGTTCCTTAACCAATGCCTTTAATGTGATGGTTTATCGCCTTCAAGATCTAAGAAAAAACTTAGTTGAGGTTGAACGTGAAGCAGCTTGGAAGGAGATGGCTCAGCAAGTTGCCCATGAGATAAAGAACCCATTAACTCCGATGAAGCTCAGCCTTCAGCATTTAGAGCGACAAATTAATAACCCGAATATATCTGATGAAAAAATTAAGGCTCAGTTTTCTAAAGTGAACCAGAACCTTATTGAACAAATTGAATCGCTCAGTAAAATCGCTTCTGATTTCTCAAAGTTTGCCAAGCCTATTGAGCAGCCTTTAGAAAGAATGGACATCAACGAAGTGCTAAGTGCCGTATCAGAAATGTATGCCCATGAAGAGCGCATTCACTTAAATGTTGATTTGCATTCCGAACCAATATTCATCCAAGGAGTGAAGGATGAACTTCGAAGAGTGTTTATTAATTTGATTAAAAATGCGATTGAGGCTATCCCTAAAAAAGGTGAAGTGAGTATAAACAGCCTAAAAGCAGGTGACCGTGTAATTGTTCAAATTTCGGATACAGGTGAGGGCATCGCTGAAGAAAATCAATCATCCATTTTTGTACCTAATTTTAGTACTAAGAGTAGCGGCACGGGTTTAGGGTTGGCTATATCTAAAAAGATCATAGAGGCTCACGACGGTGAAATAAGGTTTGTGTCTATGCCCGGTGAAGGCACAACCTTTGAAGTGATTTTCAAGATTACTAATTGATCAAAGTACGTAGCTCAAAAGAGGTAAATTCCTGAATCTTAATTTAGCATTCAGTTGATAAGTTCGTACCATTGACCGCCTAATACACAGGCATGTCGAGTACCCAAAATGAAATAAAAAAAGAGTCCAAGATATTATTCAAGCTTGGCGGACCCATCGTAGCAACTCAACTTATGCGAATGGGGCTCAACTTCACCGACACGGTGATGGCGGGGAATCTCTCAGCCTTAGACTTAGCAAGTGTAGCCATTGGTAATGCCTTGTACCTACCCATTACCATATTTTGCATGTCTACTTTGATTGCAATCAATCCTGTAGCTTCACAGCTTTTAGGCGCACGTAAATTTGAAGAAATTGGCATGAGTGCTCGTCAATTATTCTGGTTAATCATTTTTTTATCCGTGCCCTGCTTTTTCTTAATTCGCAATCTCGGCATCATTATGGAATGGGTTGGAGTTACGCCCGAAATCATCCCATTAGCCAGTGAATATTTGAATGCAATTTCATGGGGCATACTCCCTCTATTTGCTTATGCTGGGGTTCGCTTTTTTAGTGAAGCATTATCCGTTACAAAGCCTGCTATGTACATTGCTGCAATAAGTTTGGTGCTTAATGTAGGAGCCAACTATGTATTAATGTATGGGAAATTAGGATTCCCTCAATTAGGTGCTGTAGGTGCCGGTTATGCCACCTCATTATTAAACCTTTTTGCGGCTATTGCCTTCATAATTTTTACAGCCAAATTTAAGCCCTTTCACCGTTTCAATATATTTGCACGTACCAAAGGCCCTGATTTTAAAATCATTAAAGAGTTACTCACTGTAGGCTTACCTAATGGTGTTAGTTCAGCTATGGAAGTATTGCTCTTTGCAGCTGTTAGTGTGTTGATGGGAACGCTTAGCGTTGAAGCATCCGCATCCCATCAAATAGCTATTAATGTGGCCGCTACGCTCTATATGATTCCATTTGGTTTATCGATAGCTATATCACAACGAGTAGGTTTTTCACTGGGGCAGGGATCAATGTCGAAAGCTCGATTTAGAGGTTTTGTAGGAATCGGTATTTGTGCAGGCATCATGACTCTTACCGCACTTGTATTATTTACTATTCCTGATGCCATCATCGCTATTTACACCAATGATCCTTTGGTTAGTGTAATGTCTGTGTCGCTACTATTTATGGCTGGGTTATTTCAAATATCCGATGGCTTACAAGTAGGGGGCTTTGGAGCTCTGCGTGGATTAAAAGACACACGAGTTCCTATGATTGTGAACTTTATTTCTTATTGGCTTATTGGCTTCCCCGTTGGTTACTACCTCGGCATCATCTCCGACTTCGGGCCAGAAGGGCTGTGGATTGGTTTAATCTCAGGCTTAAGCGTGGCTGCAGTACTGCATAACTATCGCTTCAACAAACTCACTTCTGCCTAAGACAGTTTGAACTATCTCCTTTAGTTCTGCGTATTTATTTAGTATATAAATACAACGCTATGTCTTCTTATATCCATTGCATATCCACCTCCGTTCCTGATGGTTTTAATCATCAGCAGAACATCCGTGAACTCATGAAGCACTACTTACAAGGAGATCGGAAAACACAAGCAATACTACATCGCATTTACACCCAATCTGGTATTGAGAAAAGACATTCCGTTATTACCGACTTTCACAAAGAACCCAATGGTGAAGCTTTATTTTTAAACGGAACTACGACTTTAGCTCCTCCCTCTACGGCCATAAGAAATGACGTTTATAAGAAAGAAGCATCACGGTTATTTAAAGAAACAGGCGCAAAGTTATTAAAAGAAAGTTCTTTCGCTCCCGAGGATATTACCCATGTGATAACTGTATCCTGTACGGGTTTTTATGCACCAGGACCTGACTATGAATTGGTTAAAGCATTACATCTAAAACCGACTACTCAACGATTTCATATTGGATTTATGGGGTGCTATGCTGCATTCCCTGCAATGAAAATGGCTCAAGCTTTTTGTGAATATGATCCAGATGCTGTGGTAATGATTGTAGCCACCGAGCTATGTTCCTTACATTTTCAAAGCTCCACCGATGTTGATCAATTATTATCAGGTTCTGTATTTGCGGATGGATCTGCTGGTTTAATTATGAGTGCTCAAAAACCAGAAAACCACGGCTTTCAAATAAATAACTTCGCATCCTCCTTAGCTGATAGTGGGGAGAAGGATATGGCTTGGGATATTGGTGATTATGGCTTCGAAATGGTTTTATCTACCTATGTGCCCGATATAATTCAGGCAAACTTAGACGATGTGTTACAACCACTATTCAATCAATTTGAATTGTCTCATCAAGACATCGATCAATGGGCCATCCACCCTGGTGGGCGTTCAATTATCGATAAAGTTGAAGAACACTTTCAGCTCGAAGCTCAACAAATTCACTCATCAAGAACCGTGCTAAAAGAATATGGAAATATGAGTAGTGCAACGGTACTATTTGTTTTAGCAGATTTGTTGAATGTGGATTACCAAAGTGGTAATAAAGTATTACCTATGGCCTTTGGCCCTGGTCTTACCATTGAAAGCGGACTATTCACAATGATTTGATATGCCACTATTTCTTCGACAGCGAGCGACGAACTTAACTGAACATATGGATAGTGAGGAATGTAGTTTAGAACTCATAAGAGCTACCTACCAACAATTCTACACCATTAACAATCTACTTTCACAATGGCGGAAAATCTACAAATCACATATCTCCCCCTTTTTAAAAGCCAACAATGGCAAGGCAACCGTTTTAGATATTGGTTTTGGTGGAGGTGACATTGCTTTTTTACTACACGATTTAGCCTCTGAAGAAGGATACACACTCGATATAACAGGTATAGAATTAGATCGCCGGGCACTAGACTTTGTTCGTTCACTAGATTGCCCTTCCAATATATTTTTCAGGCAAGGTCTAAGCTCTGACTTAGTGGATGAGGGAAGAACTTTCGATTTCGTTATCTCCAATCATTTATTACATCACTTAAACAGCTCCGAATTCGATGCTGTTTGTAAGGATGCAGAACAACTATCTACACACAAAGTCATCTTCAACGATATTGAACGAAGCGATATAGGCTACGCCCTATTTGCCACCTTTGCAAGGTTGTTATTCAGAAATTCACTGATAGTAGTTGATGGACTTATTTCCATTCGACGCAGTTATACTCACCATGAATTAACGGAACGTGCACCCATAAACTGGCAAGTACAAAGACTCTTTCCATTTCGATTGTTACTCACCTATTCACATCATTCAGCATGAAGAAAATAGTGATAGTTGGTGGCGGACCTATTGGCCTTTTTGCAGGCATCATGCTAAACCAAGCAGGATTCGACTGTACCATATTAGAGAAAAGATTGGAGCCTGTTCCTGATTCGCGCTCCCTAGGTATTCATCCCGTATCATTGAAATACTTAGACGAGATCGGTGTTTTAGATGCCTTCATAACTGAAGGGATAAAAATTTATAATGGACATGCCTATACCCCTGATAAAAAGTTAGGAAGTATTTCCTTTGCCCAACTAGCGGAACCATACAACTATATACTAGCCTGTCCACAGTCTAAAACAGAGACTATACTTCGTGCGCATATCAATCGTAGTAACCCAAATGCATTACTTACCGGAGCTCGGGTTACGAATGTGACTTCACATAAACAGTCATGCCATGTTTCCTACACACGTGATAACATGGATTATATTATTGAAGCCGATTATCTGCTTCTTTGTGATGGTAAGAACAGTTTTTGCAGAGATACTTTAGGGATACCATTTAATGGGCATTCCTATCCCGACACCTACATTATGGGCGACTTCGAAGATAATACCCCATTCGGTGATGATGCTGTGGTTTACCTGCCATCTGAAGGCATGATTGAATGCTTTCCACTTCCTAACAAAATGAGAAGGTGGGTTGTAAAAACTCCAAAGTTGCTAAAAAAACCTTCCCCTTCAGATCTTACTGAACTCGTAAAAGAGCGACTGAACATTGAATTAAGTGGGTTGCAAGTAAATATGCTCAGTTCGTTTGGAGTACAACATTATGTAGCTTCTAAATTTGTTCATCATCGATGCATATTGTTAGGCGATGCCGCCCATATTGTTAGTCCTATTGGAGGGCAAGGCATGAATTTAGGATGGATGGGTGCATATAGAGTTGCTAAAATTTTAGCCTCTACTCAAGCAGATAGCATTCCAGAACAACTCGATAGATTTGAAACAACCTTTCGTAAGATTGTGAAAAAAGCTGCGAGAAATGCTGAAATCAACATGAAGCTAGGGAGGAAACAACGTTTACCGCTTCTTCGCAATTTTGCGATTCAAACAATCTTGAAAAGCCCATTACGTACAATGGCCGCTAAACAATTTACTATGCTTTCCTTAGAGCGTTAGCGAATACTTGGTATCCACTTGGCGGGCAAAGAAAATGGTGAATGTAGTGCCACCATCTATATTTCGAATCTGTTGCGAATTGGCCTTTAACGAACTAGCTAGTTTTTTAATGATTACCGAAGCCAGGTTTTCATCTACCGTACTATCAAGGAATGCAGATAAACCTATTCCATTATCCGAAACACTCACCAATACTTTATCGCCCTCATCTTTTTTAATTGCGACAGAAATCACCCCTTTATCCATTCCGGTAAAGGCCTCTCTAAACATATTCAATATCACTTCTGTTACAATTAATCCAACAGTTAGTGCTTCATCTGTTTTCAAATGCACCTTATCAATATCGAAGGAGTATCGAATATCTTTAGGGAGATCTTCAAATATATTCGAAATCGATTCGGTTAGATGTGATAAGTAAAAACCTAAGTCAACTTCTTGCTCACTATCTGTTTTGAACAGCACTTCATGAGCTTGAGCTATAGCTTCAATGCGGGCACCCGTTGATTTCATCATGAATTCAACGGAAGCATCACTAAGCATTTTACCCTGCAATTGCACAAAAGCACTTAAGGCATTTAAGTTATTTTCGAAACCTTTGTGGAGCTCTTTTAGTCGTTCATCTTTTTCATTAATCTCATTTTTGAGCGTATCCACTTCTTGCACTTTTTCTATAGAAAGAGATGCATGCCCAGCAAGTGTATTAAGGGTTTCAATATCTTTCTCATTAAAGTCTTTGCCGCCTTTTTTATTTAACGCCTGCATGATTCCTACTGCTTCATTGTTTGAATCGAACATAGGAACGCAAATCATATTCCTTGTGGTAAAGTCTTCACTTATATCTCCGTAAAACTCTTCACTTTCTGACATATCATTTACCAGATAGGGCTTCTTATTTTTAAGTACCCATCCCGCTACCCCTTTATTACGAGGAATAACCATGCCTTTAATTTGATCTTTAACTGGTCCGGTAGGAATACTTAAATGAAGGCGGCCTGTGGCTTTGTCGAGTAACATCAGAGAACTCGCCTCTGATTTAATAACCGTACATACCGACTCCATACACTTGAGGAGCAACTGTTTTAATTCTGCTGTGCGATTTATCCCTTCAATCGCATGCAGAAGGAGTTTCATATGTTGGTGATTTTCCGGCATTCTTTACAAGTCTTCAAAGATGCTCTATTCACTCCTTAAAACAAAAAACCCCAGCTTAAAAAAAGCTAGGGTTAGAGAATTCTATAAAAAGTAAATCTACTTACGCTTTACTCTTTTTTAGGTAGTCAAGAAGTACTGTATGAAGGATACCACCATTGCGGTAGTAATCAACTTCCACAGGAGTATCAATTCTACTGTCAGTGATAAAGTTGATTTCCGTGCCATCCGCTTTGATAGCCGTTACTTTAACTTCACCACGAGCTTTGATGTTATCATCCACATCGATATTGAATGTTTCAGTACCATCTAAACCTAATGTTTCTGGAGTTTCACCAGACTTAAACTGAAGTGGTAGTACTCCCATTTGAACTAAGTTCGAACGGTGAATACGCTCATACGACTCAGCAATAACTGCTTTCACACCTAATAGGTTAGTACCCTTAGCTGCCCAGTCGCGAGAAGAACCTGTACCATACTGATTACCAGCAATGGCAATAAGTGGTGTATTGCTCTCTTTGTACTTTAATGAAGCATCATAAATAGATGTCACTTCACCGGTAGGTAGATAGGTAGTGTAACCACCTTCTGTACCTGGAGCTAGTTGGTTCTTAAAACGAACGTTTGCAAAAGTACCGCGTGTCATCACACGATCGTTACCACGACGAGAACCGTACGAGTTGAAATCTTTTTTCTCAACACCGTTGGCTTTCAAGTACTCACCGGCTGGCGCGTCTTCCTTAATAGCACCTGCTGGAGAGATGTGATCGGTAGTGATTGAATCTCCTACTTTCACAAGAGCACGAGCGCCATTAATTGGCTTAATAGGCTGTGGCTCTTCACTCATATTCATAAAGAATGGAGGCTCTTGAATGTAGGTAGACTTCTCGTCCCAATTAAATTGGTCACCACCTGATACTGGAATTGCTTCCCAAGTTGGTGATTCAAAAATATCGCCATACATCTTATCAAATAGGTCTGGGCGAATTGCATTGTCTAAGTGCTCTGCAATTTCTTCAGTAGTTGGCCAGATGTCTTTTAGGTATACATCGTTTCCATCTTTGTCTTGGCCAAGTGGCTCACTATTCAAGTCGATGTTAACGGTACCCGCTAAAGCATAAGCTACTACTAATGGAGGTGAAGCTAGGAAGTTCGCTTTTACCCATGGGTGAATACGACCTTCGAAGTTTCTGTTTCCTGAAAGCACACCTGCGGCAATAAGATCACCTTCGCGGATTGCTTTTTCTACAGGCTCAGGAAGTGGTCCTGAGTTACCAATACACGTAGTACAACCATAACCAACCAAGTTAAAGCCTAGCTTGTCCATGTACTCTGTTAAGCCTGCTTCATTTAGGTATTCAGTTACTACACGAGAACCTGGAGCTAGTGATGTTTTCACATAAGCTGGAACTTTAAGGCCTTTTTCAACTGCCTTTTTAGCAACGATACCTGCACCCAACATTACACTTGGGTTCGAAGTGTTGGTACAAGAAGTGATCGCGGCGATTACAACATCACCGTGGTTCATCTCAATTTCTTGTCCATTTTTGTAAAGTCCTTTATTCGCTAACTGCTGCTGCGTTAAGTTGAAGCCCATTGTTGGGTTATCACTTGTAAGCGAGTTGTTGAAAGCCTCTTTCATATTGTTTAGTGCAATACGATCGTGTGGCAATTTAGGACCTGCTAGCGAAGTCTCAACCGTACTTAAGTCAAGCTCAAGTGTTGATGAGAATACTGGATCTTGAATATCATCAGTTCTGAATAAGCCTTGAGCCTTGGTGTAATTTTCAACCAATTTAACGAGTTCTTCTGAACGACCCGTTCTTCTCATGTAGCGTAACGACTCATCATCAATCGGGAAGAAGCCCATTGTTGCGCCATACTCAGGAGCCATGTTTGCGATTGTTGCTCTATCTGGCAAGCTCATGTTGCTGATACCATCGCCGTAGAATTCAACAAACTTACCTACTACTCCATGCTTTCTTAGCATCTGAGTAACGGTTAGGGTTAAATCGGTAGCTGTTACGCCTTCACGAAGTTTCCCAGTAAGCTTCATTCCTGTTACTTCCGGAACTAACATAGAGATTGGTTGGCCAAGCATAGCTGCTTCCGCCTCGATTCCACCAACACCCCAGCCTAGAATACCAAGTCCGTTAATCATAGTGGTATGCGAATCGGTACCTACTAAGGTATCTGGGTAAGCAGTGATGCTACCATCTTCTTCAGTTCGGGTGAATACACCGCGACCTAAATACTCAAGGTTTACCTGGTGCACAATACCACGCCCTGGAGGTACTACACGGAAGTTATCAAAGGCTTCCTTACCCCATTTCAAAAACTCATAGCGCTCGTTATTACGCTCCATCTCTTTTTCAACGTTGAACATCAACGCTGCATCTTGCCCGAACATATCCACTTGTACCGAGTGGTCAATCACAAGATCAACGGGTACTTGAGGGTTGATGTCGGTTGGGTTACCACCCATGCGCTTCATAGCAGAACGTAATGCTGCTAAATCAACTACAGCAGGTACGCCTGTAAAATCCTGTAGTACTACTCGAGATGGTTTAAATGGAATTTCCCCTTGCGGGCTTGCAGCATTGTAGGTTGCAAGGGTTTCAATATCCTGTTCAGTAATAGCATATCCATCAAATTCTCTCAATACCGCTTCAAGCAATATTTTAATTGAAAACGGGAGAGTATCAATATTTGAATAGCCTAGTTCTTTAAGCTTAGGCAGGCTGTAATAATTAGCTTCACCATTCCCTGTATCAAAGGTCAGTTTGGTGCTCTTAAATTTGTCGCTCATTATAAATGTGTTTTTGAATTCGAATAGACCATAAAGATACAAATCTTTTTGAGCATTGTCTTTTTCTTAAACAGATTTCACATGATCATTCTTAATTCGTTAAATTCAGCTCTTTAAGCGAGCTCAATAACCCTAAAGAGAGAGATAGAGAAGAGCAGAAGTAATTTTTTTTGAGTTTGCCCTTGCTTGTGAGGAACAAATGTATAATTAGATATTGATATCTAACTTAAATACCCCTATCTTTTTCGACTTTCCAAGAAAACATATAAAACGAGTTTAATCGTGGATACTTTAAGTTTTAAAACATACTCAGCCAAAGCTTCCGATATCGAGAAGAAGTGGGTTTTGATCGACGCTGAAGATCAGCCGTTAGGTCGCGTGAGTACTGTTGTAGCATCAATATTGAGAGGAAAAAATAAGCCAACCTTTACTCCACACATGGATGTAGGCGATAACGTAATCGTTATCAATGCAGAGAAGGTGAAGCTTACTGGTAAGAAAATGACTGATAAGATGTACTTCCGCCACACGTTTTACCCAGGTGGTGAGCGTTTTACAAGTGCTGAAGACATGCTTAAGAAAGATCCTACCTCTCTTGTAATGAAAGCTGTAAAAGGTATGCTTCCAAAAAACAGACTAGGTCGTCGTTTATTGACTAACCTACGTGTTTATGCTGGACCAGTGCATAACCAGACAGCTCAGAACCCTGAAATCATCGAGCTTTAATCGATCTTAATAATGGCACAAGCTAATTACATCGGAAGAAGAAAAACCTCAACTGCCAGACTTTACATCAAGCCTGGAAAAGGTTCTTTCTTAATCAACAATACTCCTATCGAAGAATACCTACCGGTAAAAGCTATGCAGAACATAGCGCTATTACCTATTCACGTAACTGAACTTGAAGGCAAGTTCGACATTAAAGTTACTGTGCGTGGTGGTGGAAAATCTGGTCAGGCAGGTGCGGTACAACACGCTCTTGCACGTGCATTAGACGGCGAGAACGAAGGCGTACACAGCATGCTTAAGGAGCATGGATTGCTTACACGTGACGATAGAATGGTAGAACGTAAGAAATACGGTCAGCCTAAAGCACGTAAGAAGTTCCAGTTCTCTAAGCGTTAATACCTACTTCGCTATACTTCGATACAACACAATTTAACCACACATATGTGGCGACTTAACACCTGGTGTTCTGATATAAGGTCAGGATTGGTTGTTAAGGAAGACCCACATAGCGGATAAACCTAAACACATATCTGAAAAAATGCCTAAAGCAGCTTCAATAGAAGAATTACTGAAGTCAGGTGCACATTTTGGCCACTTGACTCGCCGCTGGAACCCGAAAATGAAAGATTTTATCTTCATGCAACGCAACGGGATCCACATCATTGACCTCAAAAAAACTCAACACTACCTACAAGACGCTCTCGACGAGATTCAAAAGCTTTCTCGTGCTGGCAAGACTATTCTTTTCGTAGGTACGAAAAAACAATCTACTGAAATCATCAAAGCAGAAGCTATCCGTGCGGGTATGCCTTTTGTAACGCACAGATGGTTAGGCGGTATGCTTACAAACTTCTCTACGGTTCGCAAGAGCATTAGCCGTATGGAAGAGATTGAAAAAATGAAAACTACAGGTACTATCAACGAGCTTACTAAGAAAGAAGGCTTGATGTTAGAACGTGAGCAGGAAAAACTTGAGAACACCCTTGGCGGTATCGCTAACATGGGTCGTCTTCCAGGTGCTATTTTTGTAGTAGATATCATTAAAGAACACCTTGCTGTGAACGAAGCGATCAAGCTTCATATCCCAGTTATCGCAATGGTAGATACTAACAGTGATCCTGATGTACCTGATTTCATCATTCCTTGTAACGATGATTCTGCACGTACTATTCAGTTAATCTCTTCACAAGTTGCAGACGCTATTATTGAAGGCTCTGCGGAAAGAGAAGCTAACGCTGAAGAAGAGCTTATGGAACAAGCGGCTGTTGAAGCAAAAGAAGGATCGGATGACGATTCAGCTGATGTTAAAACTAAGCTTCGTTCAAGAAAAAGAAAAAGCAAAGATGCAGACCAAACTGCCGACGCCGACAAAGCTGACGCTGGATCTGAAGAAGAAGAATAATTTTAACTCTATAAACTATTCAGAGAAATGAGTATTTCTGCTGCTGACGTAAAAAAACTAAGAGACATGACCGGTGCGGGCATGATGGACTGCAAAAAGGCCTTAGCTGAAACCAACGGCGATTTTGATGCTGCTGTTGAGTTTCTTCGCAAAAAAGGTCAAAAAGTAGCCGACAAGCGTGCCGACCGTGATGCTAAAGAAGGTTTAGTACTTTCTAAAGTAAGCGATGATGCTAAAAAAGCTGTAGCTATCGAGATTAACTGCGAAACTGATTTCGTAGCTCGTAACGAAGATTTCCAAGCACAAGCACAAAGCTTTTTAGATGCAGCTTACGAAGCTGAAACTGAAAACCCAGAAGCTCTATTAGCTCAAGAAGTTGACGGCAAAACTATTGCTGATCACCTTCAAGAAATGGTTGGTAAAATTGGTGAGAAAATCGAAATCTCTACCGTTGTTTTAGTGAAAACTGAAGGAACTGTAATCGATTACATCCACGCTGGAAACCAACTAGGTGTACTTGCTGAATTTGATGGCGTGGTTGAGAACGAAGATGTTGCTCGCGACGTAGCTATGCAAGTTGCTGCAATGAACCCAATTGCTACTACTCGTGACGAAGTTGATTCTTCACTTGTTGAGAAAGAATTGGAAATTGCTAAAGAGCAGTTAATCAACGAAGGCAAGCCTGCTGAGATCGCTGAAAAAGCAGCTCAAGGTAAACTTCGTCGTTTCTACGAAGAACGTGTATTGCTTGAGCAGAAGTTCGTTAAAGATAACGGCATCTCAATCAAACAATATTTGGAGCAAAACAACACTCCATTAGTTAAGTCATTCCGTCGAATTCAATTAGGCGAAGAGGCTTAATCTTTTTTTCTTACATTAAGGCTGTTCCAATTCGGAACGGCCTTTTTTTTGGCCTTTAATTTTTTAAAACAGAGTATAGTGGCAAATAAGTACAAGCGCATTTTACTAAAATTAAGCGGAGAGGCATTATTAGGGACACAAGGTCACGGTATAGACGGTGACATCCTTACCCAGTACGCCGAAGAAATCAAAAGCGTACAAGAAGCGGGAGTAGAAGTATCCATCGTTATTGGTGGCGGTAATATTTTCAGAGGTGTTAAAGGCGCTACTGAAGGTATGGATCGTGTTCAAGGCGATTACATGGGTATGTTAGCAACTATGATTAACAGTATGGCTCTTCAAGATGCACTTGAACGCCAAGGGGTAAAAACCCGACTGATGAGCGCTATCCGTATGGAAGCCATCGCAGAACCATTCATTCGTCGTCGTGCAGTTCGTCACTTAGAAAAAGGACGGGTAGTAATTTTCGGCGCTGGAACTGGAAACCCATACTTCACTACCGATACAGCTGGTGCGCTACGTGCCATTGAAGCTGAAGCCGATGTAATCCTTAAGGGAACTCGTGTGGATGGTATCTATGATTCAGATCCAGAAAAGAATCCTGATGCACAAAAATTTGATGTGATTACCGGTGATGACGTTCTTCAACGTAGGCTTTCGGTAATGGATTTAACCGCTTTCACCCTTTGCCGCGAAAACAACACCCCTATCATCGTATTTGATATGAATACTAAAGGGAATTTCAAGAAGATTGTGGTAGACGGCGAAGCTTTAGGTACTACCGTAATTTGGGAGTAAAGCCCTCAAACTATTTTCTTAAGGGAAGTTTCTGAAATTCAGGAACTTCCCTTTTTTATTTCAATTCAAATCAGTCTAACAAAAACCTTTAAGAAATAACCATGAGTTTTAGTAACTTCGCAAAGTTATAAAAGTGGCTCATTTATTATTTAACAAGACATTTTAGTTATGATTCCAGAGGAATTACAAGAAATTATCGACGAAGCGGACATCAAAATGGAAGATGCCGTAGCATATCTAAAAAAAGAGTTTTCTCACATTCGTGCGGGTAAAGCAAATCCAGCACTTATTGAAGGGGTTAAAGTTGAGTATTATGGATCTCAAACTCCGCTTCAACAGCTCGCTAACATATCGGTTCCAGAACCACGGTTGTTGATGGTATCGCCATACGACAAATCCGCTTTAGCCGATATTGAAAAAGCGATTATGGCCGCTGGCTTAGGGCTTAACCCTATGAATGATGGTGATTTTATTCGCATCCCGCTTCCTATTCTAACTGAGGAACGCCGTAAGGAACTCGTTAAATTATCAAAAGACAAAGCTGAGCAAGCTCGTATTAGTATCCGCAACTCACGCCGTGATGCTAATGATGAAATCAAAAAGAAAGTAGAAGCTGATTCTCTCCCTGAGGATTCAAAATTCGAAGCTGAGGACGAAGTACAAAAAATCACTGACAAGAACATTGCTCTAGTGGAAGAAACCCTCTCTAAGAAAGAAGAGGAAATCATGACGGTTTAAACCGTTTGATGGATGTTGAAAGGCCATTAAATCAGCTTATATCTCGACATCCGAGCAGATTGAATTAACATATGTATATATCCGAACTCAGTTTACAGGGATTTAAGAGTTTTGCTCATAAAACCAAGGTTTCTTTCGATAGTGGTATCACCTCTATTGTGGGCCCTAATGGTTGTGGTAAATCCAATATCGTAGACGCCCTTCGCTGGGTTCTGGGTGAGCAACGCCCGTCGTTGCTGCGTTCATCTGCGATGAGTAACGTAATCTTCAATGGTACGGCTAAGAAAAAAGCCCTGGGTATGGCCGAAGTTTCACTCACTTTCGTGAATGATAAAGGCATTCTACCCATCGAATACAGTGAAGTAACCATTACCCGAAGGCTATACCGTTCAGGAGATAGTGAATACCTGATCAACAACACCTCTTGCCGCCTGAAGGATATCATGGAGTTATTCATGGATACCGGAATGGGATCGGATGCTTACTCTGTGATTGAGCTTAAGATGGTGGAAGAAATTCTTAATGATAAGAATAACGACCGCCGCCGATTATTTGAAGAAGCCGCTGGTGTTACGCGCTATAAAGACCAGAGAAAGCGCACCCTACGTAAACTGGATGAGACTCGAAAAGATTTACAGCGTGTTGATGACCTCCTTATCGAACTTCGAAAGAAAGCTCGTTCGTTAGAGATTCAGGCTGAAAAAGCTGAAAAAGCAAAGAAGTACAAGGTAGAACTAGAGCATCTAGATAAAGCGCTTACTCTGCATGACTTTAAAAAAATTCAAGAAGAATTAGAGCCACTTCAAGAACGAATAAGTAACGCTGAAAAAGAGAAGAAAGAGATTACTGCAGCAGCCGAGGAGTATGAAACGGCTGAAGAAAAAGCACGTGCTCAGTTAATCGAGAAAGAACGTCAACAATCGGATGCTCAACGTAGAGTGAGCCAACTCCATAATGCCATCCGAGAAGCAGACACTTCGCTTCGTATTACAAAAGAAAAGATTCAGAACGAAGAAAAGGTTATCAACGAGTACAAGAAAGACATTGAGCAAGGCGAGGTTGACCTCAAAGAGCTCATGGATTTGTTGACCAATAGTCGTTCCAAGTTAGAGTCGTTTGATGAAGATTTAGAGAAATCAGAACGAATTCTTGAAGAGTCAAAAAAGCAGTATTCACAGATTCAGCAACAGTACAATCGCGAAAGAAATGAGTTGTACGAAATTGAAGTACAACTAAGTCGTGCTAACAACGAGCTGAGTCAACTTCAAACAAAGCGAATTAAAATTGAATCGCGTTTAGAGAACACAGAAGGTGATCTAGAGCGAATTAATGATGAAATCGTTGACCTGAACGATGAGATAGACAATTTAAATGGCGAACAGGGGCTTATTGAGAAGAAGCTGGAATCGCTTACTGAAGAGCGTGACGATCTTGAAAAAGAGTTAGAAGAAGCCCGTGAAAAACGTGAAGGTTTCGCGCAAAAGCAGAATGAGATAAAAGACGAACTGCGCACCCTTCAAAGCCGTAGGTCTTCGCTCGAATCCGAAATTGGATTAATGAACGACTTGGCAAGCTCTAATGAAGCCTTCCCAAGTAGTGTAAAGTACCTGATTGAAAAACATCGCTTCGAGTTCAAAGACATGACTACAGTATCGGAGATATTTGATACCGATCAGAAGCACGCAGTAGCTCTTGAAGCGGCTCTAGGCGATGCATTGAACTATGTGGTGGTGAAGACCCTTGGCGAGGCTAAGCGCGCCGCTACGTTGCTTAAAGAGAATAACAAAGGTAGAGCTACCTTCATCCCATTAGATCAACTTGCCGCAACCTACGATGTTGAGGATGGCAGCTTATTTGATCATGTGAAATCGAAAAGAGAATACTCGGCATTAAAGCAATTACTACTCGGTAATGTTCAAGTATTTGAAGACGTTGAATCGGCCTATTCTGAACTAAAGAGCAAAAACGCAATTGGAGTTACCTATAGCGGAGAAGTAGTTACCAACTCCGGTTTTTACCAAAGTGGAAGTAAAAACAAGAATGCTGGAATTCGGGTTGGTTTAAAGGATAAAATCGAAAAGCTCGAAGCGGAAAAAACCAAGACCGATAAAGAAATTCAGAAGCTGGAAGAGTATCTAGCTCAAATAGTAGATAAATATCAGAAACTTGATATTAGTGTTCTCAGCCAAGGTTTAAAAGAAAAAGAGCAAGAAGTTCGGCGACTTGAGCAGCAGCAACATAGCTTAAGTTCAAAGATTCAGGTATATCAAAAGAATATTGGTGAGTTAGTAAACCGTAAAGACAGCTTGAAGTCGAATGAAGGTACCGCTCAGGAAGAGTTGAATACTATTCAGCCTAAACAGCGCGAACTTCAGAACAATATGCTTGAGCTCGACAAGCAGCAGCAAGACAAAAAAGATTTACTGGAGTCGCTAGAAGAAGACCGTGGCATTGCTCAAACGCGCTATAATGATGCCCAACTGAAGCATCAGGATTTAAAGAACAAAGTTGAGAACCACGAACGAGATGTTCGCCGAGCAGAAACGGGTATTTCAAGTCTTCAAGCCCGCATTGAAAACCGCAATAAACTTACTGAAGAAAGTAAGACGCGCATTCAAGAATACACAGCTAAAATTAGCACCCTTGAAGAAGAGCTTGAACTCAATCAAGAGCTGAAAGTAGAAGCTGATGAAGCCCTTCAGAAAGCAGAAGAAGCAGCGGCAATACAACGTGGTAAAATCAATCAGTTTGATAAAGAGCTGAAAGAAGTTCGCCGCAAAAAAGAAACGAATTTAGAGCTGGTTCATCACTTAGCGATGGCTAAGGAGAAAATGGAGATGCAGTCGCAATCGCTTGCTGACCATATTTGGGAGACCTATGGCGTATTGATGAAGCAAGTTGAAGGCGAGCTACCAGAAGACAAAACTCCAGATGAAGCAAAACAACGTATTAGTTGGCTTCGTCAAAAATTAAATAGCATTGGGGAAGTAAACCCACTCGCTATTGAAGAATACAAGGAAGAGAAAGAACGTCTAGATTTCTACGAAGAGCAGATTAATGACTTGACGGAAGCTGAATCTCAGCTGCTAGAAACCATTCATGAAATTAATGAAACGGCCACCGAGCGTTTCAACACTACCTTCGAGAAAATTAGAACTAACTTCCAGGAAGTATTCAAAACGCTTTTCTTTGAAGACGACAATTGCGATCTCCTTATTGAACAAGATGTGGAAGATCCACTAGAAGCTAAGATTGAAATTTTAGCCCAACCTCGTGGTAAACGTCCTTCGGGAATCTCACAGCTATCTGGGGGAGAAAAAACGTTGACCGCCATTGCCCTTCTATTTGCCATATACTTGGTAAAACCTTCACCATTCTGTGTACTGGATGAGGTAGATGCTCCTTTAGATGATGCCAACATCGAACGTTTCGCAAAGATGATTAAGAACTTCAGTAACGACACTCAGTTTATCATCATTACGCATAACAAAAAGACGATGAGTAAAGCGGAAATGATGTACGGTGTAACGATGCCTGAGACAGGGGTAAGTCGATTAGTTGGCGTAAAAATGGGCGATGTAGACGAGATCGCTTAATAAAACTAAGATCCAAGAAACTCTCCTCTTCCTCCTGATGTTTCTGCAGAAGCTCCGTATATTTATCCCTTCGATAGATACTGCTTGATACCACTCAACATTCAATAGATCACATTTTGGCTCGTAAAAAATTCCAGATTCCAGACATGTATAAGTCGCCTATCATCCGCAAGGTGAAAGAAGCGACTAAAATCACTGATCCTATGAAGAAGGATTTGGAGCCAACCACCCTCGATTTTGGTCCCGTTCAATTTTATGTGCCACGATTTTTTGGGTTTTGCTATGGCGTTGAAAACGCCATTGATATCGCCTATCGCGCCGTAGAAGAGCACTCGGATAAGAACATCTATCTATTGAGTGAAATGATTCATAACCCAACGGTGAATGAAGATCTATTAGCCAAAGGCGTGCAGTTTTTATTTGATACAGATGGAACTGAGCGTATTCCGATTTCCTCACTAAACAGTGACGATATTGTAATTGTACCTGCATTTGGTACAACAGTGGAAATCCAAGAAGAGCTTCAAAAAGTAGGAATCGATCCTTACGAATTTAATACTACCTGTCCTTTTGTGGAAAAGGTATGGAAGCGCGGTAAACAATTGGGGAAGAAAGAATACAGCTTGGTGGTACATGGTAAACATCGCCATGAGGAAACCAGAGCTACGTTTTCACAAAGCGCTCAGCATTCAGCAGTAGTAGTGGTGCTCAATCCCGAAGAAGCTAAAGTCTTAGCTGAGATCATGACGGAAAAGCGCCCACTTTCAGATTTTGATGAACATTTCGCTCATAAAGCAACGCCAGGGTTTAATCCATTGGAAGACCTCAAACGCTTTGGTGTGATCAACCAAACGACCATGCTAGCTACCGAAACTCAGGAGGTTATGGAAATCCTGAGGGAAGCGGCTATACAAAAGTTTGGTGAATCGGATATTCTCGAACACTTTGCAGACACCTCCGATACTTTATGCTATGCTACCAACGAAAACCAATCGGCTACGCTTGCCTTAGCTGAAATGGATGCGGATATCGCACTCGTTGTTGGTGGATATAACTCATCCAACACCATGCACCTAGTGGAAATATTGGAGCATTCCTTCCCTACTTATCATGTAAGGGATGCCGGAGAACTTCATGGCCCAGATGAAATCATCCATTTTGATCAGTGGAAGAAAGAAATTCTACAAACAAAGGATTGGTTGGATACCGCAAAGAATCCAGTTCGCATTGCTATTACTTCTGGGGCATCTTGTCCAGATGTACTGGTGGATGAAGTGATGTTAAAAGTACTGTCGTATTTTGAGGGCACTAAAGAAGTGGATGACGTTATCGTTCCTTTCGAAACGATTAGCTCAGAAGCTTAGTCACACGTATACTACTGATCTACTACACTAAAATAAGCTACCGCTTTCGGTTGGAAGCTGCGTAGTTTCAATGCATACTTAGTGGATACGAGCTCCACGTCAGGCGTTACAAATCCGCTCATATCCTCTTCTATCTTTTGATAAGGCACATACACAACGTATGGGATTGTATTTTGAATTTCGGCGAATTGCTCGAGAGGCACATCATACTTAACGGTTACCGAAGCTGGATTGTACGTAATGCTTTGCCCACGAGGAAGGTCTCTCGTTTGGATGTACACACTCACTTCACTTTCAGTGAATTCCGATACATCTGCTTCAATACTTAACACATCTTGAGAAATAGTAACGAGTGGATCGTTATTGGTAATAATAGCGAGCTCATGAACATCGTCACTTACATTTTCAAGTCGAAGAGTGTCTTCAATAACCCATTCATCAAAATTAGCAATATGAGAGGCCGCTCCTGTAATAGTGATGCTATCAGGGGTTATGGTTGGACCGCTAATCAGTCCATATCTACTTTCGAAATCGAATTCCCAATTCAGTTTTATTGGTACTTTTTTCGAGATTTTCTCCTCTAGGTTCACCGATACAATCAAAGGCTCCACCTTTACTACATCCACTTCTTGAACAGAATTCATTCGTTGACGGACTTGATTGAAGATGTTTACTTCGGCTTCATCCACATCAATTTGAATGGCTGGAGGATTGTTATAGAGGCTGATAAGTGGTAGTGCTGTTCCACTCAAGCTTACTTCTACACTTTCAGGCAGTTTATCGGTAAGCGCCATTTCATCGGGTACATTTCCGATTTCAAGCGGCATATTAACGGTAATATTGAAAGTGCCATTAAGGTTTACCGCAAACCATAAACTAAGTGCGATGATGAACGCCACAACAAACACAATGGCATTTTCTTTACTCCAAATGCGTGCGTCTTCCTCCTCGGTACCTGGCTTAGTACCCTTTCGGATGAAGGCGAGAATTCGCTCTTTAAATTCTTGTATTGGGGCGTTTGACATGATTTCAATATAGATGGGTGTAGCCGCTTATTCAACTAACTTCGAACAATTATCTCCCCTACAACTTGCGACTTTACCCGTGTGTTTAATCGCTTCGCAATCCCGAACCTATTCGCATGAATTTCATGCCTCCATACCTGATTGGTTACTTTCACAACTAGCCTATCGCCTTCAAAATGAACGTCCTTAACTTGAGAAGAGATACGTTCCCCAACCACTTCATTCCATACAGCCAGTACCATCCCCTGCCTCAATTTCTTTTTATGAGGAAACTTATCCAGATACTTCTGGAGGGAGTCGCTTAAAGGTTTAGGTACATCAAATCGCATGAATGCTCTCTACTTTGCCATGTTCAACTTTGTAGAATCTATTTCTGTCGCCATCAAACTTAACATATTCTTCGAAAGGTACTGGATTGGCTGAGGTTATAAAAATCTGTCCTTCATGTTCCTGTAACGCCTTCAACAACACTTCTGTTTTCTTGGGATCTAAATCACCAAAAACATCATCCAACATAAGAATGGGCAAGTCATCTAGCTCATCCGAGTAATAATGAAGCTGCGCTAGTTTTAAAGAAAGAGCAAAAAGTCGATGTTGCCCTTGAGAGCCAAAACGTCGCAATTCGAAATCATCTAAATAGAAAACTACTTCGTCTTTATGCGGACCCGTTAATGTTTGTTCGCGTTCAATTTCTTTATCTACCGTTTCCTCTAAAGCCTTTTCATAAGCAGCCTTTATTACTTCCACATCAGCTGAGGGTTCGCAAAACGTTTGATACTTCAACCCTGTAGTTAAATCCATCCCCGAGATCATCGCATAGTCTTTTTCTAAGTATGCCTTAAAGTTCTCAAGTACCTGATAGCGCATAGCGATAATGCGAGAGCCCGTTTCTACTAATTGCATATTCCAAGGCTCTAAATAGGACTTCAACACTGAAACAGGTCCTTTAAAGTCTTTGAGTAGTGTATTCCGTTGCCTTCTGATTTTACGGTAATCCAAGAGATCGCGTAGATAGGCGGGGGAGATTTGACTGATAAAAGAATCTAAAAAGCTTCGACGTTCTACAGGGCCTTCAAGCGTTAGCTTCTTATCGTCGGGGGCAAGCACCACAACGGGCACCATTCCTATTAAGTCAGACAAGCGATCAAGGGGCGAGTCGTTCACGAAAATCTTTTTTCCTTCACCTCGTGAATAGGAACAAGCCACATCAAATGAAGCACGGATTTGCCCTTCAAAATGGCCATTAATCATGAAATAAGATTCATCACTATGGATCACATATTGATCGGTAGTGGCCACAAAACTTCTCGACATGCATAGGAAGTGGATGGCATCAATTAAGCTGGTTTTACCGGCACCGTTGGGGCCTGTAATCACATTAAGATGTGGAGCCCACTCTACCTTTGTCTTAAGGTGATTTCTAAAATGTAAGAGCTCCTGTTCTGTGATTCGCATAGGTTAATAGTACAAATATTCGCACCAAAAAATGAAAAAAGGCAGCCTCTAAAAAATAAAGACTGCCTTTTAAAAATATGAGATAATGATCAATCTAAACCGAATGCATCATGGCCTAGGTAAATCGCCTGATCTCCTAACTCCTCTTCAATGCGGAGCAGTTGATTGTACTTTGCAATACGATCTGTACGGCTCATAGATCCTGTTTTGATCTGCCCTGCATTGGTTGCCACGGCAAGGTCAGCAATAGTAACATCTTCGGTTTCACCCGAGCGGTGAGAGATCACCGATGTGTAACTATTTTTATGTGCCATTTCGATAGCATCTAAAGTCTCCGTAAGAGTACCAATCTGATTCACTTTAATCAGGATAGAGTTGGCAATGTTGTTATTGATCCCTTTGGCTAAACGCTCCGTGTTCGTCACAAAAAGATCATCGCCTACTAACTGTACTCGGTCGCCAATCGCTTCGGTAAGTTTCTTCCATGCATCCCAGTCGTCTTCTGCCATACCATCTTCAATAGATATGATAGGGTATTTGTCTGCCCAGTTTTGCCAGAATTCAACCATAGCATCGGTATCCCGAGTAGAACCGTCGCTCCACTTAAATTCATATAGTCCTGTGTCTGCATTATAGAACTCAGACGAAGCAGGATCGAGTGCGATTAAAATATCGTCTTTAGGAGTGTAGCCCGCTTTTTCTATCGCTTGAAGAATCACTTCTAATGCTTCTTCATTCGACTTTAGGTTCGGCGCAAATCCACCTTCGTCGCCAACAGCGGTGCTATACCCTTTGTCGCTTAACACTTTTTTTAGATTATGGAATACTTCAGCTCCCATCTGTAAAGAATGGCTGAATGACTCTGCTCCAGCTGGCATAATCATAAATTCCTGAAGATCTACACTGTTATCAGCGTGCGAGCCACCATTGATGATATTCATCATAGGCACTGGCATAACTTTAGCATTCACCCCACCTACATATCTCCAAAGCGGCATACCTAATTCACTACAAGCTGCTTTAGCCACGGCTAAAGAAACACCAAGAATAGCATTTGCACCTAAACGACCTTTGTTTGGAGTTCCATCTATATCTAAGAGTAGCTGATCAATAGCCGGTTGGTTGTAAACAGGCCATCCTCTAAGCTCTTCAGCTATGGTGGTGTTTACATTTTGAACGGCATGTTGAACTCCCTTGCCGAGGTACACGTTTGAATCACCATCACGTAATTCAACGGCTTCAAATTCACCGGTAGAAGCTCCTGATGGTACGGCTGCTCTCCCTAATGCACCGCTATCAAGAATTACATCTACTTCAATGGTTGGGTTACCTCTGGAATCAATAATCTGACGTGCAACTACGTCTTCGATAAAACTCATTAATCTTCTCCATGTTAAAATTTAAGAATTCGTAAAGGTACCACGATTTAATATGTT
This sequence comes from Balneola vulgaris DSM 17893, assembly GCF_000375465.1. Classification (NCBI taxonomy): domain Bacteria; kingdom Pseudomonadati; phylum Balneolota; class Balneolia; order Balneolales; family Balneolaceae; genus Balneola; species Balneola vulgaris. Next base: position 10,363 of record NZ_AQXH01000009.1, on the reverse strand, counting down.
CTTAAAGCCAATTCCGCGAAGAATTCTTATTTTAACTCTTATTCACCCAATTATTATATGCCACATCCTTGGATTGCCCTTTTCGATATTGATGGAACTCTATTAAGAGTTCAACACTCCTTTGTTCGACCTATGCTTCGCGCCATCTTGCAGGAGTTTGAAATTGATTACCCTAATATGGAAAAGGACGCTTTTTCAGGGCGAACTGACCATGATATTCTAAATTCCTTTTTGGTGAACCATGGCTATTCCAACAGCCTATATTCTCAGATAAAAGAACGGTATATCCAACAAACGGATACTTTACTTGCCCCCGAACATGTTGAGCCTCTACCCTACATTCACCAAGCCATAGATTTTTTTGATGCTATGAATGCTGAAGTGGGTTTATTAACAGGAAATTATCCACGGTCGGCACAAGCTAAATTGCGTGCAGCTCAAATTGAGTACCCATTCTCATTCGGCATCTTTGGCGAGTTTCATAAAAACAGAAATGATCTACCACTACTTGCTCTAGATGAAGTTAAAGATCGTTTAGGGGTTCAACCTGATCCTTCCAAATTCTTAATAATTGGTGATACCCCTAAAGATGTGGAATGTGCGAAGTTTGCCGGGATGAAAAGCGTGGCTATTGCAACGGGCAACTATAGTTATGAAGAGCTGATGGAAACCGATGCCGATATCGTATTGCATAACTTATCGGAGCCGGAAGTTTGGTTCAATCAGCTCATCAACAATGCATCATTATAGGAAGAGCCTTATGGCTATTTCCACATCCAGCCAAATACAAAGCTAATTTGCGCAGTACCGTAGAAACTTTTCGCGTCATAGTCTGGCTCAACAATTAAACGGTCTTGAGCATCATACTGAATTCGACCTTGAGGGTCTAAATCAGGACGATTTGGTTGCATAATCTGTAGACCTTCATCAAAGTACATAAAGGTATAGCCGAACTGCATGCTTTGTAATCGTGCAAAGTTACTATTGAAATCTATTCCCATCTGGATCTCACCGGTCCATCCAAAATGAGACTCTCCATCTTTCCAACCTGTAAAAATATCGTAGGTTGGTTCATTCAGGTTATAAATGAAAACATTGTTTTCTCTGAAGCCATTACCATTAATGTCTTGGAAATAAGGGAAGGTATAAGCTAATACGGGGCCACCTGCTGCACTGGCGAATACTCTAAAATTGTCTGATATGGTTTCGGCAAACAGTCGCTTTTTTAAACCAACGGTTAACGGAAAGGAAACAACCTTTCGATATTTATCTGGAATAGTCTTGGTGCCGAAGAAGTAATCGATGTACGTTTGCTCTCTAGGATCTTTGATTCCGGAAATCTTAAAGTTGATGAGACCCTCGGTATATTTGCTGAAAACCTTACGATATTGGGCGCCCACTCCTAAACCGAAGTCGCTAACACCCACAAAAAAACCGAATCCTGATCGGTATCCTTCGTCATATAAATTTTTGGGAGAATCGGGCCTACGTACTTCTGGCTCCCCAAATTGGGCTAAAACTGAAGTTGAAGTGAGTGCAAAACTTAGAATAAAGCCTAGTAAAAATAATTTTTTCATGACCGTGTTTTTAATAGAGAGACTTAAGGTAATATAAAATCAACGAAAAATAAGTGATTTTCTTATTGCCTTAAGTGAATAACATGTTATTTTCAGCACAAATTTTTTTAATAAATCATTCAATTTGCGTATGAACTCACATACCACATTTTTAGTGTTTGGTCCAGCAGCTACTCTTAAGAGAATGTCTGCGAAGATGTTTAAAGACTATCCACCAAAATTTCTATACGAGCACCACCAAGAAGGTGATAAAGAAAAACTCTTTGTTGCGGTATATGAGGAATATGAAAAGCAGATTAATTCAAGTGTTACTTTAACCTGCATTTTTGAAAGCACCCCTCGTCAGAATAAAATAATTCTGAAAAAAACGGGTGGTCGCATGGGCTTTCGCGGAAGCTCCCTCTCAGAAGACCGAAATGTTGAAGCCAATGTGATTGATTTCATTTTAGACTTTGGTAAGCGCTTTGGCCTAACCGTTCAAGAAGAACAAGTTTCAGACGTAGTAGAAGAAGACAAAGACGAGATCTAATAATGTCGAACACTCAGAATGAGTGGACTGTACTCTCCATGTTAGAGTGGGCTACTCCTTTTTTTGAAGAGAAAGGAGTTAAGAGCCCCCGAATGAGTATTGAATGGTTATTGGCTCATGTTTTAGAAATAAAGAGACTCGATCTCTATATCAATTACGACCGCCCTTTAACCCAAGATGAATTAGCTATACTGCGCCCTCTTGTAAAACGAAGGGCCGCTCACGAACCACTCCAATATATAACAGGTGAAGCCACCTTTTATAATGCCACCCTTAAAGTGGATGAACGAGTGTTGATACCTCGGCAAGAAACCGAGCAACTCGTTCAACTTATCTTCGACGAATATTCTAAAGACACTTCTTTACAAGTTCTGGATATCGGAACAGGATCTGGCTGTATTCCTATTGCTTTAAAAATGGAACGCACAAACTGGGACGTTCATGCCATTGATATCTCGGAAGAAGCCATCGATCTTGCCCAAAAGAACGCCACTCTAAATCACGTTGATATAAATTTTAAGGTTCACAGTTTATTTGAACCTCTAATGAATAACACTTCACCATTCGATCTCATTGTTTCGAATCCCCCTTACATATTATATGGTGAATTGGACCATTTAGACACGGAAGTAAAAGAGTTTGAACCCCACTTGGCATTGTTCTGTGAGAGCACTGCATCTATGTTCAAAGCGCTCTCAGACTTTTGCGATAAAAACTTGAGTGATAATGGAAAAGCGTACTTCGAAATCCACGAAGAATATGGCGATGAAACCCAGCGTGTATTTAATGAGCATGGTTGGAAAACAAGCTTGCTCAAAGATCTTGACGAGAAAGATAGATTTGTTGTAATTCAACGTTGATTTTAGACTATTTTTTTTACGAAGTAGCAGTAAAAATCTCTCATTTTTACAATGTGGATAACTTGTGGAAAAAAAGATTAAAAAAAACTTAAGCTACCTATCCTTGGGTTAATTCTTTGTTACGGCAATGTTATGGCCTGTCAAGAACAATTGGCATAATTACGTAGTTAAATTTTATTTCATTGTGCCCCAAGCATTTAACATGCTTATATAAATGTGGATAACTTTTGACTAACCCTACTTTCAGTGTTTGACTTGCGTTGAATAATTCATCATTTTCAAATCGAGTTAAAAATTAATCGGCGCACAATCGCTGTGGATAACTAAGCTTTCTTTTCGGGAAAGGGAAAGCACGTAATATTTTGTAGGAGTTTAAGAATTGAGGATGATATCTGCTGAAGAGGCATGGAACGAGTGCTTAGACATTATTAAGGACAACATTAGCTACCAAAAGTTTAAGTCGTGGTTTGAACCAATCAAACCAGTGAGTCTAAAAGAGCACACACTCACCATCCAAGTTCCTAGTCAATTTTGGTACGAATGGCTTGAAGAGCATTACTTTGCGATGCTTCGCTCTACCCTAGCAAAAGTTCTAGGGCCAGAGGGCAAACTCGAATACTCTATAGTAATGGAGAAGTCGGAACACATGGAGCACAACCGTGCCATCCGCTTACCGCAACGCCCGATGGGACCTGTACAGCCTCAGGAGATGAATGGCTATCAAGATTATTACCCAGAGCGAATTGAGAATCCTTTTGTTATTCCTGGAATCCGTAAAACTAAAGTAGACTCCAATCTAAACAGCTCTTATGTATTCGATCGCTTTATTGAAGGCGACTGTAACCGCCTAGCTCGCTCTGCAGCCATGGCCATTGCCGACAACCCTGGCAACAACTCATTCAACCCATTATTTATCTATGGTCCTACTGGACTCGGTAAAACGCATTTAGCTCAAAGTATTGGGAATAAGATTAAGCAGAAGTTCGGCGAAGAGAAATCGGTTCTGTATATCTCATCGGAATCGTTTACCAATGAATTTGTTCATGCTATCAGAAATAACAGAGCTAGTGAGTTCTCGATGTTTTACCGTAACATTGATGTGCTGATTGTTGATGACATTCAGTTCTTCAGCGGTAAAGAGAAAACTCAGGAAGAGTTCTTCCATATTTTTAACGCACTGCATCAAGATGGAAAACAGATTATCCTCAGTAGTGATAGAGCTCCAAAAGATGTACCGGATATTGAAGAGCGTTTAATTTCTCGTTTTGGATGGGGATTAAGTGCTGACCTTCAGATGCCTGAATACGAAACGCGTTATGCTATTTTAGAGCGCAAAGCTCAAGATAACGGCATTGAAATTGATCCTGAGATTATTGAATTCATTGCACACAACTTCAAATCTAACGTTCGTGATTTAGAAGGTGCCATCATCAAGTTATTAGCTCACGCTTCACTACAGAACATTGATGACATCGACCTTGCCATGGCTAAGCGTGTATTAAAAGACATGGTGAAGGAGTCGAATACACAGCTATCTATTGAGTCTATTCAAAATTATGTTTGCGACTACTTTGGTATCGACACCAATAAAGTACGCGAGAAAACGAGAAAGCAAGAGATTGTTGAAGCTCGCCAAATAGCCATGTACTTCTCCAAGAAATACACTAAGTCGAGTTTAAAAACCATTGGTTTACATTTTGGTGGTCGCGATCACTCTACAGTAATTCATGCTATATCAACGGTAGAAGAGCGTGTAACAACGAGTGCTAAACACAAGAAGATGCTCGACGAGTTACAACAGCGTATTGAAGTAGCAAGTCTCTAGTTCTATGGATCAGCTCATACTCAAAGGGCTAAAATTTCGCGGCTTTCATGGCTACTTCGACCATGAGAAAAAAGAAGGGAATGACTTTGAAATCGATTTAACCTTCACCCTTTCCCTTCAACGCCCCGCTATTTCGGATGAGCTGGCTCACACCATCGACTATGCCAAAGCACGAGATATCGTTGCTGAAATCATGAATGGTCCCTCTAAGAATTTAATTGAGCACTTGGCTTTACACATTGGTGAAAAACTCTACAATAGTTTTATAACCGAAGAACTAGAAGTGCGCCTGCGAAAGTTGAATCCTCCCATGGATGGCGAGACGGCATACTCGGAGGTGGTGTTGTCGTGGCCGAGGTAATTATTGGCTTAGGATCTAACTTAGACGACCCTCACAATCAGTTACAACAAGCACGGCAATTTTTAAGTGCTTTAAGCGAATCTGAACCTCTTTGCTCTTCTATATATCAGTCGGAACCTGTAGGACCAAGTGAGCAAGATTTTCTGAATGCCGTGATGGTGATAAACACTGAACTTTCCCCTGAAGAGTTATTTAAAAAGCTCAAAAATCAGGAAAAAAAACAAGGGCGCCCATCCCGCTATCCTAAGTGGACATCTCGCACGATAGATCTTGATATTATCGCCTATGATGACTTGGTGCTTGAAACAGATACCCTTATTATTCCACATGCAGAGTATAAAAAGCGATTGTTCGTTTTAGAACCTCTCAAGGAGGTTTTTCCTGATTGGCACGACCCAAAGGATGCTCAAACTATTGGAGAAATGATGGATCATGCTCCAACAATTCGAATCGAGAAAACTCAACTAAGCTGGTAGATGTCGAACCAATTTGATTTTATTGCTATTGAAGGCGTGATTGGAGCCGGAAAAACTTCGCTCGCAAACCTTCTAGCTGAGAAAAAAAATGCCAGAGTTGTACTCGAAGAATTCGAAGAAAATCCTTTTCTACCTAAGTTCTATGAAGACCGTGAGCGCTATGCGTTCCAAACGCAGCTAGCTTTTTTAGCAAGTCGCTTTAAGCAACAACAAAATATGATGAGCCAAGACCTTTTTAGTCAGCTTACCATATCAGATTACATATTCGATAAAGACCGTATTTTTGCTCGCTTGAATTTAGATGACGACGAAATGGCTCTTTATGATAATATATATGGAATCATGTCGGGCATAGCTCCACAACCAGATTTGGTCATTTTTGTGCAATCTTCTGTTGAGCGGTTAATGGAAAACATTACCAAACGTGGGCGTGATTATGAGAAGCACATCACCCCAGAGTATTTAAAAGAATTGAATGATGCGTACAATCATTTTTTCTATCACTATACCCGTTCTCCGTTAATTACTATAAACGCTACCGAGATAGACTTTGTTAACAATCCTGATCATCTCAAGTATATAGAACAACAAATTTTTGAAATGCCTCTGCATTCCAACACACATATTCATATTGCTCCTTAAGAATTATGGTAATCAAACTACTACTTATTGTAGGATTTATATTTTTTTTGAGATACGTGAACAGAATGTTCTTACCTTCCAAGAAGAAAAATAGTCAATTTAACCCCTTCCAGGGATTTGGAGGGACCACCAGCTCAGGTACTTCTCGTAAAAAGAATATTGATCAGATAGAAGACGCTGACTACGAAGATATAACCCACAAAGAAAAATAATCCATGAATTTCGAAGAGAAATTAAACAAAGGCTTTGAGTTACTACAAGATAAAGACATTGACCACGCCTTAGACATAGCTAGAGAGCTTCAAAAAGAAAACGAAGAGTCTCATGAGGCTTATTACCTTGAGGCTCTTATCATGCAACAATTAGGTCAACACGACTTAAGCATGGAGAACATCAACAAGGCTATTGAGCTTGCTGATGACAATGCCGTGTATTTCAATCTTCGTGGTAACAGCTACATGCAAAAAGAAGATCTTGAAAAAGCTGAAGCTGACTTTGACAAAGCTATTGAAATAAGCGACTTCTCTGCGGCACATCGTAGTAAAGTGATGTTGATGCTGATGACTGATCGTGGCCAAGAAGCCATTCCATACCTTATCGATCGCATCAAAAAAGATCCACGTGATGCTGAAAACTGGATTTTAATGGGCGATATGATCAAGCGTGGTGGCCAGTCGGATAAAGCAGCTACCTATTACGAGCAAGCCCTCAAAATCGATCCTGATAATGAGTATGCACGTCGCCAATTAGAAGACGAAGGCGAAGAAATTTAAAACTTCAAGCTAGGCGATGTCGTCTTAATAGCACATTCGCCTACGCCTGAAGCATCGGACATTTCCGGTACTAAAAGCGTTAAGCCTGTTTCATTTTTGGAACAGGCTTTTTTTGTGCCCTTCATTTTCATCGCTAGTAGTGGAACCCTATAACTGAGCTACGAGAACAAGCGCATACTTTTAACTTGTAATTAACTGTAGCATACTGTTTATTATTTAGATAAATGTTTTAAACGGCTTCCTTCTAAAACAGAGTAAGCGAATAAAACACTCATTTATCTTCAACAGGGGGAGAACCAATGTTTGAATCATTAGTGGAGTTTAGAAATTACAACCCAAGTAAAAGCTTCAGTTCATATAGTAATGAGTTTAAGTGTGAACATTTGCTTTTCTATTTTTATGATCCAAAATCGGAGAAACATAATCGATTAAAGGATGAGTGTTTTAGTAATCGTACAATCGCGGATTATATGAACAGTAATTTTATTTGCATCGCAGTTGTTGATCAATTTAGGGAAGCCCAAGAACTATGGACTAAGTTACAACCTAACAAAGATTACAAGGAAGTATTAGTTAACTCTTTTCAATTATTGAATACTACTTCGGGTGCCTATTTAGGCATGTTTGGTCAATTTAATATAGACACTTTGTTTCCTAAACTTATTGATGCTAAACACAAACTAAGTGCCTCAACCAACGATGTAGCATCTTCCGCAAGCACTATTATTTTGTAGAAAGGTGAAATAATCTGGGCTGTTTTCCTAAGGGGTTCAGTTTCAGAATCTTCTTTCATGTACGAATGCATTCGTTGGTAAATTTCTTATTGCTTTTTCTATCTACACGCTGATAACTAATCTCTCCCTATTCTTTTAAATATCTATCACTCAGTAAGTCAGAATTAATTCTACATTCTTTTGAACTATCAGTTTTATGCACCGTCACTAAGAAAACTAGAAACTGTGAACAACCTTTCAGAGCATAAAGCGAACATTCGATTATACCTACTTGTGACGAGGTGCCAAGCTGGTGATATAAAGGCTTTCGAGCAACTTTATGATGAGTTTAGTAGCCGAACCCACACCCATATTAAAAACATAATCGGTGCTGTAGAATCTGAGGATGTCTTACAAGACCTATGGGTCTCTGTGTATTTAAATATTAAAGATTTAATGAACCCACATGGGTTTAAGACTTGGCTTTTTAGGATAACAAGAAATAAAGCAATCGATCACCTTCGATTAAAAAATAAACTGCCCAAAAGCTATGAATTAGAGCTTGATGAAATTTCTGAAGATGCTGTAACACTAGAAGAACCTGATGATTTTTTGAATGAAATAAACGACTCACTGTTAGAAGCTATTTCGGTACTTCCAGCTCCACAGAAAGAGGTTATGCTGCTTAAGTACTGGGAAGGAATGACCTATGAAGAGATTGCTCTAATCATTGGTGAAAAATTGGGCACTGTGCGATCCCGCATTTATTACGGTAAAAAAGCAATTCGGGCCAAATTGAATTTTGAACACATTAATAAACACAAATAGCCATGAATATTATCAAAGAAGACATTATGAATAAAATTCAGGAACAGAATAAAAACAGCAAAATTCTACAAAGAATTTGTATGGCATCTTGGGCTATCACCTTTATAATTACCATTTCATTCGTTGTGTTACTTTCAACGAAATTTATGTCATTACCTGCTGATATATTCGATTATGACTTTGCTGGAAACTTCAAACCATCCCTATTTCAATTTATCTCTGAAACTATTGGCATCACACTTGGCTTTGGAGCTACCTTTTTATTCTTTTTAGGATTTTCAATTATCTCAACGCTAACTGTTATCGTCCGAGCTCGAAACTCCAGCATTAGTGAAGTTAGAATGAGGCTAGAAAATCTTGAATCTGTTTTCATGGAAGGAAAGCAGTAGTGGTTAATTGAATACTTCCGTTGCTAACCGACTGAGATTAACCTTAAAACCTGAGTAGATTCTATATGTACTCAGGTTTAAAATTCGAATCATATGTACTCAAATAATTTCACAAAATATAACCTCTTTGCTACTGCTTTTTTGATTTTTGCGGCAGTCAACACAGCTTTACATGCACAAAGCAAGGTATATGGAATAAATGAAAACACTATCCAAAATAGTACCTCTGAAATAATTGAAAGTGATATTGAGTTTTATCAAGCAAACGATCTGTTAATTTTAAACGGAAAAGTAATTGTTACTGATAGACTAAATACCCCTATTGTACATGTCTTCACTTTTGAAAATCAGACTCAACTTAAGCAAATAAATTCTTTTGGTAATAAAGGTAGAGGCCCAGGTGATTTTGAAGACCCTTGGGTGATGTTCTCAAATGATGATTCTAGTATGCTATATGTATATGACGCAGTTAACAAAAGAATTGCAACTTATAGTAATGAATTTGAGCTGTTAGAGAATGATTATATCATCTTAGAAGGGTTAAATTTCTTTACTAATATATTTACTAATAATAATGTCTTTTACGGAGCTGGTATTACACCTGGATGTCAACTATTAGTTTTTGATATTGATGGGAAAAAAGTGGATTGCATCGGTAAGCATCCCGACCTAAATCTTAATACAGAAGTATCAATTATTACTGAAGCTCAAAGATGGCATTCTTATGCCGTGATAAACTTTAAAGAAAATAGAATCGCATTATTTTATCGACACGCTATTAGAGCTGCGTTGATTGATTTTGGTGGATCCATATTGAAAGAAGAAATTGATTCACACTTTGGCGTACCACTAACTGAGGTTAATAATGGTAATGCTTACCCTGCGGATGCAGACATGAGAGCTTTTATAGCTGCTACCTCGAATGATGATTTTATTTATGCTCTATATTCAGGTGAGGTATCAAATGGTCCATCTTCATCTTTAGGTAAATATGTAATCAAATATGATTGGAATTTGAATAAGATTGCAACATACAAGTTAGATCACTCTTCTATAAGCATCTATTTAGATGATAATAATATGCTTTATTCGATTGAGTTTGAACCTGAAAGCAGAATTAGACTACTAAAGCTGGAATAGATGTGATACTTGAATTAAACTTGATTGCTTAAAAGGAAAAGTATCTAGGATTCTAAAATCTTGAATCTGTTTTCATGGAAGGCAAGCAGTAGACAGGTTAAGCCATTTATCCTTTAAGTCTATTTCAAAACGACTTCCCCAAATAAAAAAAGGCTGTTCCAAAAATGAAACAGGCTTTGCAAATGTGCTCACGAGAGGAGGTCGCAACGGCGACCAGGTCGAACCTACCTAAATCGGTAGGCGGGCCTCA